>DASUHM010000022.1 GCA_036273515.1 Gaiellales bacterium | reverse complement strand
GTATGCCGTGGATCTCGCCGCCCACTCTCTACAAGGCTCGCCAGGTGCCGACCAAGCAGCCGGTGTGCGCGATCTGCGTGGATCGCACCAGAGGCAAGACGCAGCGCCTCCAGCTCACCCACCGCGTCTCGGTGTGGCTGTGCCACGACCACGCCAGCACGCAGTTTCAGACCCGGCGCAGCGGAAGAGACTTCGTCACCACCCTCGCCGCCATCTGGAAGGCCAACGACTGCCTCACCATCGCCCGCTCCAAGGCCCTCGCTGGCCATCTCGAACGCCAGCGCGAACCGAAACCCCAGCGTCCCCGCCCGGGCAGCTACGCCTGGCCCGACCTGCGCCGCGACCTGGAGCGCGCCTACGCCGACGGCACCACGCCGCAGCAAGCCTGCGCGCACGTCAACGAACACCACGGCGCCGGCCCCGCCCAGCCACCGAGCCGCCGCACCATCCAGCGCTGGCACGCCCAGCGCAGGTGGCTGGTCAGGCCGCCTTGATCCCGGAAAGGCCGGGGTGCAGCAGCGAAACGGCGTCCGAGAAGCGCTCGGCGCTCGGGCCGATGCCGGCGGCGGAGAGGCGCTCCGGCGCGAACAGCTGCCTTGCGAGCGCGGCAATTGCGTCGGCGTCGACGGCGTCGATCTCGGCGCAGATGCGGTCGAGGGAGAGCAGCTCGGCATCGGTCAAGACGGACTTCCCGAGCCGGCTGGCCCGGTTCGAGGTCGACTCCATCGAGAGCATGATCCGGCCCTTCAGGTTCTCCTTGGCCCGCTCGAGCTCGGCGGGGTCGAAGCGCCCCTCACCCATCAGCTGGAACTGGTCGGCGACGATGCGGATGCACTCGGCCAGGTTGTCCTCGCGCGTGCCCAGGTAGACGCCGACCATGCCCGTGTCCGCGTACTGCGACGCATACGTGTAGACCGAGTACGCCATCCCCCGCCGCTCGCGGATCTCCTGGAAGAGCCGCGACGACGCCGACCCACCGAGCATCGAGTCGAGCAGCGACGCGGCGAAGCGGCGCCGGTCGGACCGCGGCACGCCCAGGCCGCCGAGCGCGATGTGGAACTGCTCGGTGTCCTTGCGCTGGAAGAGGGAGCGCGGCTGCGACTCCCCCACCCACACCGGCCGCACGCCGGTCGCGGCGTCGGGGATGCGGCTGAGCGGGGAGAAGCGCGTCTCGACCGCGTGCGCGAGCGGCTCGTGGTCGAGGTTGCCCGCCGCGGCGACGACGATGTTCGGGCCGACGTAGCGCTTGTCGTGGTAGGAGCGCACCGCCTCGGGCGAGGCCCCGGCGATCACGGCCCGCGTGCCGATCACCGGCCGGCCGAGCGGATGGTCGCCGAAGATCGCCTCGGCGATCAGGTCGTGCACGAGATCCTGCGGCGTGTCCTCGTACATCGCGATCTCCTCGAGCACCACCTCGCGCTCGGACGTCATCTCCTCGGCGTCGAACTTCGGCTGGAGGATCATGTCGGCCATCACGTCGAGAGCCGTCTCGAGGTGCGCGTCGAGCACGCGGGCGTACACGACCGTGTACTCGCGGGCGGTGGCCGCGTTCAACTCGCCGCCGAGGCCGTCGAAGATCTGCGCGATCTCGACCGTTGAATAGCGTGCTGAGCCCTTGAACAGCAGGTGCTCGATCAGGTGCGACATCCCCGCTTGCGACGGCGACTCGTCGCGCGAGCCGGCGCCGATCCAGATGCCGATCGAGACCGAGCGGACGGACGAGACGCGCTCGGAGACGACGCGCTCGCCGCTGTCCAGCGTGGTCACGGTGTAGCGCTGCACTGGCAAGAACCTAGACGACGGAGGGGGCGGCGCCTGCCACCCCCTCCGGTCGGTTCCTAGCGGCGGCGGCCGCGGTCGCGGTCACCACCACGCCGCGGCGGCCGCTCCTCGCGGGGCGGCGCCGGCGTGCGCTCGGCCACCTCGACCAGCTGCTCGGGCGTGACCTCGGTCTCGCCCTCGAGCTTGGCCAGGAGGGTCAGGCCGATGCGGCCCTTCTCCTTGTCCACCTCGGCGACGGTGACCTTCACCGTGTCGCCGCGGTCCATCACCTGGGCGGCCGACTGCAGCCGGTTGCCCTTCGGCAGGATGCGGCTCACGTGCAGGAGGCCGTCGACGCCCTTGCGGAGCTCGACGAACGCGCCGAAGTCGGTGATCTTGACCACCTTGCCGGTGTACTCGTCGCCGACCTCGACCTCCTTGGTCATCGCCTCGATGGCGATCCGGCACTGCTCGGCGAGCTCGCCGTTCGTGCCGTAGATGCGGATCGTCCCATCCTCCTCGATGTCGATCTGCACCTCGTAGTCGGCCTCGAGGCCGCGGATCGTCTCGCCACCCTTCCCGATCACCATGCCGATGAAGTCGGGGTGGATCTTCGTGCTGACGATCCTCGGGGCGTGCGCCGCGAGCTCGGTGCGCGGCTCCGAGATGGCCTCGCGCATCTTGCCCAGGATGTGGATCCGGGCCTCACGCGCCTGGCTCAGGGCGCTGCGCAGGATCTCCGTCGTGACGCCGGTGATCTTGATGTCCATCTGCAGCGCGGTCACGCCCTGGTCGGTGCCGGCGACCTTGAAGTCCATGTCGCCGAGATGGTCCTCGGCGCCCTGGATGTCGGTGAGGATGACGTAGTCGTCGCCCTCCTTGATCAGGCCCATCGCGATGCCGGCCACCGGCGCCTTGATCGGCACGCCCGCGTCCATCAGCGAGAGGGTCGACCCGCATACCGAGGCCATCGACGAGGAGCCGTTCGACTCCAGGATCTCGGACACCAGCCGCAGCGTGTACGGGAAGTCCGCCGCGCTCGGGATGACCGGGACGAGCGCCCGCTCGGCGAGCGCGCCGTGGCCGATGTCGCGGCGCTTCGGGCCGCGCATGAACCCGGTCTCCCCGACGCTGAACGGCGGGAAGTTGTAGTGGTGGATGTAGCGCTTCGTCTCGTCGAGCGAGAGGTCGTCGATGCGCTGCTCCTCCTTGGCCGTCCCCAGCGTGCACAGCGTGAGCGCCTGGGTCTGGCCGCGGGTGAAGAGCGCCGAGCCGTGCGTCCGCGGCATCACGCTGACGGACGACGTGATCCCCCGGATCTCGGTCTCGGAGCGCCCGTCCGGCCGCCGCTTGTCGACGGCGATCTTGGTGCGGACGATCTCCTTGTAGAGCTTGTCGCACGTGGCCAGGACGGCGCTTCGGGTGACCGCGTCGAGCGGGCCCTGGCCGTCGCCGTCACCCTCGATGCGGGACGGGAAGGGCAGCTGGATCGTGGCCGCGATGCGCTCGTAGAGCGCCTGCCGCTTGGCCGACTTCAGCTCCTTCGAGTCCTGCTCGGCGTCCGTGAGCGCCCGGACGGCGTCGCCGAACTGCTCCTTGACGTGCGGGTAGACCGCGCCCTCGCGTACCTCGGTGCCGAGCTGGACGAACCCGAACTGCACGCGCTGGCGGCGCAGGACGTCGGCGTCGGTCGAGTCGCCGCCGATCTCCGGCAGCTCGCTCTGCGTGAGCGCGTCGATCCGCCCCGGGAGCGCGGCCAGGCCGCCCTCGCGGACGGCGGCGGCGAGCGTCGCACCGTGCGTGGTGCGCAGCGACTCCGTGACGGCGCCGTCGGCCCACTTGGGCTGTCCGGCCCGCTCCGCCAGCTCGATCTGGAGCTGGCACAGCTTCTTGATCTCGCCGTGGGCGAGGTCGAGCGCGGTGATGAGCTCCTCTTCGCCGATCTCCTCCGCACCGGCCTCGACCATCGTGATCGCCTCGGGCGTGCCGCAGACGATCAGGTCGAGCGTCGAGTCCTTCAGGTCGGGGAGCGTGGGGTTGACGACGAGCCGTCCGTCGATGCGGCCGATGCGCACGGCCCCGACGGGGCCGAGGAACGGCATCGGCGACAGCATCAGCGCCGCGGACGAGCCGTTGATCGCCAGGATGTCGTGCGGGTGCACCTGGTCGGCCGAGAACGTGGTCACGATGACCTGGACCTCGTTCTTGTAGCCCTTCGGCCACAGCGGCCGGATCGGGCGGTCGACCATGCGGGCGGTCAGGATCGCCTTCTCGCCTGCGCGGCCCTCGCGCTTGAAAAACCCGCCGGGGATCTTGCCGGCGGCATAGCTCTTCTCTTCGACGTCGACGGTGAGGGGGAAGAAATCCGCTCCCTCACGGCCCTCCGTCCGGCCGACCGCGGTGGCCAGCACCACGGTGCCTTCCTGCTGCACCAGAACGGCGCCGTGCGCCTGCTTGGCCACTGCGCCCGTCTCGAAGCTGATCTCCTTCTCGCCGATCGTGACGGCCAGACGTGTTGCCCCGGGCTCCACTGCAATGCTCATGTTCTCTCTCTTCTCTCCTCGGGCCCGCGCTTCGCGGGCCATCCTCCGGTCTGGTCGCGCGCCCTAGCGGCGCAGGCCCAGCTCCTTGATCAACGCGCGGTAGCCCTCCAGGTCGTGCCTCTGCATGTAGGTCAGCAACCGGCGCCGCCGGCCGACCAGCTTGAGCAGGCCCCGGCGGGAATGGTGGTCGTGCTTGTGCACCTTCATGTGCTCGGTGAGCTCGCTGATCCGCTGTGTGAGCAGGGCGATCTGCACCTTGGTGGAGCCGGTGTCGGCGTCGCTTGCCCCGAACTTGCCGATCAGCTCCTTCTTCTGTTCCTGCGTGAGCGGCATGCGCCCACACCTCCTTGCCTCAGAGTGACATCGTCGCCGGCATCCCAGAGCCCCGTCGGCAAGCTTCGCAGGCTCCGCGGTGCGGCCGCTCGGCAGGGTAGCAGACGGGTTATTCGCGGCAGGTGCGGGCGATTCCGGCGCGGTCCCCTACACTCTCGTTCCCGACCACCTCTCTGGAGGCATGAGTGAGCACTGCAGTCGTGACCGGCGGCGCCGGATTCCTGGGTTCGCACCTGTGTGAGTACCTGCTCGAACGCGACTGGCGGGTCATCTGCCTCGACAACCTCGACACCGGCAGCCTGGAGAACATCGAGCGCCTGCGCGGCGACGCGTTCGACTTCCGCTACCACAACTGCGTCGAGTTCATCGACGTGGCCGAGCCGGTCGACGTCGTCTTCCACCTGGCCTCGCCGGCCAGCCCGGTCGACTACCTGCGGCTGCCGCTGGCGACGCTCAAGGTGGGCTCGTACGGGACCCACAACGCATTGGGCCTGGCCAAGTTCAAGCGGGCCCGGTTCCTGATCGCGTCGACGTCGGAGGTGTACGGCGACCCCGAGATGCACCCGCAGCAGGAGGAGTACTGGGGCAACGTGAACCCGGTCGGCCCGCGCGGCGTCTACGACGAGGCCAAGCGCTATTCCGAGGCGATGACAATGGCGTATCACCGCCAGCAGGGCGTCGACACCCACATCGCCCGGATCTTCAACACGTACGGCCCGCGCATGCGCCAGAACGACGGCCGTGCCATCCCGAACTTCCTGGCCCAGGCGCTCGAGGACAAGCCGATCACCGTCTTCGGCGACGGCAGCCAGACGCGCTCCTTCTGCTCCGTGGACGACCTGATCGAGGGCCTCTTCCGGCTCGCGATGAGCGACTACCACCTGCCCGTGAACGTCGGCAACCCGAACGAGATGTCGCTGCTCGAGCTGGCCGAGAAGATCGTCGCCCTGACCGGCACGCGCTCGGAGATCGTCTTCGAGGGCCTGCCGATCGACGATCCCAAGGTGCGCCAGCCCGACATCACCCGCGCCCGGGAGATCCTCGGCTGGGAGCCGAAGGTCAGCCTCGACGAGGGCCTGCGGCGCACGATCGAGAGCCTCGGCCGCACGCCGGTCGCGGCGTAGCTTGCGCATGGACGTCGAGGGGTTCCTGCGCGCCCTGCCGGCGGCGTTCGCCGACTTCCCCCGATCCGAGGTCCCGCTCGACCGCTCGCTGCGGGCCGTGCTGGATGCGGTCGACGGCCTCTCCGAGGAGAACAACCTGGCGCTGATCGGCCTGGCCGCGGGGCATCTCGAGGCGGGCGAGGCCTACGTCGAGGCGGGCACGTACCGCGGCCGCAGCCTGATCGCCGCGGCCCTTGCCGGTGAGGCCGAGTGCGTCGGCATCGACAACTTCTCGTTCGACGACTCGGACCCGGCGGCGCTGCAGGCGAACCTGGAGCGCTTCGGCGTGGCCGGCGGCACGCGGATCCTCGACGGCGACGCGGCCGTGGTGCTCGGGGCTTCGGAGCTGCCGCCGGTCGGCGTGTTCTTCTACGACGCCGACCACTCGACCGAGGCCACGCGGGCGGCGTTCGAGGCGGTCATCCCCCACCTCGCCGGCCATGCGCTGATCGCGGCCGACAACGCCGACTGGCCGAAGGTGCGGGCCGCGATCGACGCGTTCGTCGATGCTCACGCCGAGGCGGAGCTGGCCCTTCGCATCGCCGGCCGCGCCGACGGCCAGCCATGGTGGTGGGACGGCATGGACATCATCGCCTGGAGCGCGTGAGGAACCGAGCCAGGGTGCGGACGGCTTCGACGTCGCGGTGAAGCTGGTCGAGGAGCGCGTCGACGGAGTCGAAGCGCAGCTCGTCGCGGAGCCGGTGGGTGAGGTCGAGCCGGATCGGCGAGCCGTAGATGTCGGCGTCGAAGTCGAGCAGGTAGGCCTCGACGCGCACCCGGCTTCGGTCGTCCGTGAACGTGACGTTGTAGCCGACGCTGATCGCGGCCGGGTGGCTCGAGCCGGGCAGGTGGGCGGTGCCGGCGTAGATACCGATCCCCGGCACCGGCGAACGCGGAACGAGGGCGAGGTTGGCGGTCGGGTAGCCGAGCTCGCGGCCGCGGCCGTCGCCCCGCACGACTGCCCCCTCGAGCCACGGCGGCCGGCCGAGCAGCTCGGCCGCCTCCTCGACGGCGCCGGCGCCGAGCAGCTCGCGGATGCGCGAGGACGAGATCGTGCCGCCGCCTCCCTGCAGCAGCGGCTCGACGTGGACGTCGAAGCCGAGCCGGGCGCCGTCCTCGGCCAGCTTGGCGGGCGTGCCCTTGGCGCCCCGGCCGTAGTGGAAGTTCTCCCCCACGCTGACGTGGCGGGCACCCAGTTTCCCGGCCAGCACCTGGCTTGCGAAGCCGTCCGCGTCGATCGTCGAGAACGCGCGGTCGAAGCGCAGGATCACGAGCTCGTCCACGCCGAGCTCGGCGACCAAGGCCGCCCGGCGGCTGAGCGTCGAGAGCTGGATCAGCTGAATGTCGGGCCGCAGGATGGCGATCGGCGGCGGGTGGAACGTGATCACGGCCGACCTCAGGCCGCGCGCACCCGCCTCGGAGACGGCGTTCCCGATCACGGCCTGGTGGCCTCGGTGGACGCCGTCGAAGCTCCCGAGCGCGACCGCCCGCTCGCCCGGCGGGACGTCCGCCAGGCTCTGGCGCACGATCACAGCACCACCACCGGCTGGAGCCGCTCCCCGCGGGGCTCGGCGACGGCGCGCAGCTCGCCGCCGTGCACGAGCCGGGTGAACCCGTCCTCGCCGTGCCGGTCGAGGGCACGGCCGTGAGAGACGTCGCGCTGCTCGGCGTCGTCGAGTGCGCGGGCGGGCAGGTGCGGCAGCGCGTCGGCGGCCGAGCGGTACCAGCGCCCGAGTGGCTCGCGCGCGATCTCCGCGGGCGTGCCGGCGTCCGCCAGGTCGAAGCCGCCGACGGCCGTGCGCCGAAGCTCGAGGCAGTAGGCGCCGGCGCCGGTCGCGGTGCCGAGATCGGCCGCCAATTGGCGCACGTAGGTGCCCTTCGAGCAGCGCACCGAGATCGCGGCGCGCTGCGTCTCCCCGTCGAACCGGTTCACGTCGAGGCGGTGGATCGTGACCCGCCGCGGCGGCGGCGCGACCGCCTCGCCCCGCCGCATGCGGGCGTAGGCCCGCTCGCCGTCCACCTTGACCGCCGAGGCGGCCGGCACCGCCTGCACGATCTCGCCGACCAGGCCCGCCGCGGCGCCGGCGACGGCCTCAGCATCGGTCGGCGGGCCGGCGGGCGTGATCTCGCCCTCGGGATCGAGCGTCGTCGAGACGGCCCCGAACTGCACGACCGCGTCATACCCCTTGTCCAGGCCGGACAGGTAGGTTGCGAGCCGGGTGGCGCGGCCGGCGACGACGAGCAGGAGGCCGGTCGCGAACGGGTCGAGCGTGCCGGCGTGCCCCAGCTTGCGCCCGAGCGCCGGCCGCAGCCCGCGCAGCACCCCGAACGACGATTGCCCCGCGGGCTTGTCGACGAGGAGG
>DASUHM010000021.1 GCA_036273515.1 Gaiellales bacterium | reverse complement strand
CACGAGATCGCCGCCCAGCTCTACATCTCGGTGCGCACCGCCGAGACGCACCGGGCCCACATCATGCAGAAGCTCGGCTTCAGCACCCGCTCGGAGCTCGTCCGCTACGCCATCGACCAGGGCATGCTCGAGCGCTCCTAGGGAGGGCGGGTGAGCCAGCGGCGTTCGGCGTGCCAGCGTTGGAGTGTGCGGCGGCTGGGGGTGTGGGCGGTGCAGGCCTGGCACGCGTGCGTGGTGGCCGATCGATGGGTGGCGCACCCGGGCATAGCGGGCTTCGAGTCGGCGGCGGAGGTCGCCTGCCACACGCCCATCAGCGTCCGTACGAAGTCTCTGCCGCTCCGCTTCGTCCGAAACGCGTGTGACGCGTGCCCCGGACACAGCCAGACGGTGACGCAGTAGGCGAGCCGGATCTCCTCGGTGCGCCCTTTGGTGCGGTCGACGCAGATCGCGCACACGGGCCGCTTGACGCCACGCGAGTGGCGACCCCGAGTGGCCCTCCCAGGCCGCCCTCCGCAGCTCCGCCGGCTCTCACGAAGGGGAGCGCTCCACTGCGGCGGGAGGGCCTGCCGGGCGCTAGCGGCCGGCCGAACCGCGGCCCGAACGCACGGCCGACCAGCGCCGCCGACACAGGATGTATGGGCGTCCCACGTATTGCAGGGGGATGCTCCAGGCGTGGACGAGGCGGGTGAAGGGCCAGATCATGAGCAGCAGCCGGGCCGCGGTCGCGTGCAGCTGGTAGATCAGCGGGATGCCGACCACGTTGGACGGCTCCGGTGCTGGAAGACGATGCTCCGGAACCAGACCGCCACGGTGACTCGATAGTCGTACCCGCCGCGATGTCCATGCGGGTGGTGGTCACGCGCACCCGGATCGCGCCGGCGCGACGCCAGATCAGGATGAGGAGGCCGGCCGCGCACGCAACGCCGGCGACGCTCCCGGCGGCGGCGGAGATGACATGGTGGGCGTTCTCATCGACACCGACGGCCCTTGGTCGCCGAGCCGCTCGCGCTCGGCCCTGTACATCTCGATCAGGCTCCCGCGCGCGTACGGGTAGCGCAGCCGGATCGGCGAGTAGACGTACCACGAGAACGAGGCGCCGCGGGGGCATCCGCGCGGCTCGTACTCCGGCATGTCCGGGCCGGTCGAGGGGTGGTCGACCGCCTGGGTCTCCCGGGTGACGAGGCCGTCCTTCACGTACACGTTCCAGGAGCACGACCCGGTGCAGTTGACGCCGTGGGTCGAGCGGACGACCCGGTCGTGCTGCCAGCGGTCGCGGTAGAACGACTCCCAGTCGCGGCCCTTCGCCGTCAGCTGGCTCCAGCCCTCGGCGTTGACCGGCCCGCGCCGGAAGAACTCGTGGGCCCGCAACATGCTCCCGCCCGGCCCACGCATCGAGGCTTCGCGGCTCACGCTGCGACTCTACTCCCGGTGCGCACGGCCCGGGTATGCATGAGCAGGCTGAGCGCGATGCCGAAGCAGATGATGCAGAAGGCGAGCAGCCCGATGAACCCGAGGGCGAAGCTGCCCGTCCAGCCCTTCACGAGGCCCATCACGACGGGCGGGAAGAAGCCGCCGAGGCCGCCGATCGCGCCGACGATGCCGGTCGCCGCGCCCGGGTTCTCGGGGAACTCGTTGGGCACCAGCTTGAAGATTGCGCCGCTGCCCACGCCGAGGAACACGCCCATCGTGAGGCAGGCGATCGAGACCGTGACGATGGTCGGATGGGTCGCGATCGCCGCCAGCACGGCACCGTCGACGGCGACGCCGGCGAAGGCGGCGGTGAGGACGATCGCCGCGCCGTAGCGGTCCGACATCCAGCCGCCCACGGGGCGGGCCGCGACGGCCAGCGCGGCGAACCCTGCGGCACGCGCGCCCGCGTCGACGTCCGACAGGGCGAACCAGGTCGTGAGCAGCTTCTGCAGGAACGTGAACATCGCCACGAAGCCGCCGAAAGTGACGAAGTAGAGCAGCGCCAGCCGGTAGAGCCTCCAGCCGCCGCCGGCGACGTCCCCGTAGCGTGTCGGCTTTGCCCGGTTGGGCGCGTCGTGCGCGAGCAGCCAGGTGATCGCGGCCCCGGTGACGAGCACCGCCGCCATCCCCCAGCCCAGATACGCCTGGCCGTACCGGTCGAGGGTGCGCGGCACCACCAGGAGCGCGATCGCCGGCCCGATCGTGCCGATCCCATAGACGCCGACCGCGAAGCCCTGCCGCGAACGGTCGTACCACCCGGCCACGAAGGGGACGCCGGCCGCGAACGCCGAACCCGCTGCGCCCATGTAGAACCCGACCACGAGCAGGGTGGTGTATCCGGTCACGTATCCGAGCAGCACCGCCGGGATCACCGAGGCCACCATGATCAGCGTGAAGATCAGGCGACCGCCGTAGCGGTCGGCGAGCCAGCCGGCCGGCAGCCGCAGGAGCGAGCCGCACAGCACCGGCACTGCCGCGAGGACGAGCACCTGGGTGTCGGACCAGCCCTCGGGATCCTGCAGATGCTTGGCCAGGGGCGTCACCAGACCCCAGGACGTGAAGCAGATCGTGAATGCGATGGTCGCGAATGCGAGATTGCGCGGCGCGCGTTGCATGCCGGACCCTCCGGATCGGTTCCCCCTCAAGGTAGAGCCGGCCCCGCCCGGGTGCATGCGCGGATCCCACGTTGCCGGATGCGGACTTCTACGGAGGCGCTTCCAAAACGCCGGTAGCATTGGCCGCCCATGCGCGAACTGGCCGGAACCGGCGTCGGCGAGCGGCTTGGCGAGACGCATCTGCGCCGCCTGGTCGAGGTCGGGCGCGCGCTCGTCTCGAACCTCGACCTCGAGTCGGTGCTCCAGTCCGTCCTCGAGGCCGCGCGAGACCTCACCGGCGCGCGCTACGCCGCGCTCGGCGTCCTCAACGACCGCGGCGACGGGCTCGAGCAGTTCCTGACGATCGGGATCGACTCTGGCGCCCGTGCGCGCATCGGCGATCTCCCGCGCGGCCACGGCGTCCTGGGCGTCCTGATCCACGATCCGAAGCCGCTGCGCCTGGCCGATGTCGGTGCGCACCCGCGGTCGTACGGGTTCCCGGCCGGACACCCGCCGATGACGTCGTTCCTCGGCGTACCCGTCCGCATCCGAGACGCCGTCTACGGCAACCTGTATCTGACCGACAAGGCCGGCGGCGAGTTCGACGAGGCCGACGAAGAAGCGGTCGTCGTGCTGGCCGAGTGGGCCGGGCACGCCATCGCGAACGCGCGCCTCTACCGCTCTGCGACCGAGCGCCGGGACGAGCTCCAGCGCGCGATCGCCGGCTTCGAAGCTGCGCTGGCCGTCGCCCGCGCGGTGGGCGGCGAGACCGACCTCGATCGGATTCTGGAGCTGATCGTGAAGCGGGGCCGGGCGCTGGTGGACGCGCGCTCCATGTTCGTCGCCCTGGAAACAGGCGGCCGGTTGCAGGTCGAGGCGGTCGCCGGCGAGCTCGACCCTTCGCTGGTGCACCGGCTGGTGGATGTCCACGGCTCGGTCGCAGCCGACGTCCTCGTCTTCCACCAGCCGGTCCATCTGGCCTGCGAGCCGGACTCGACAGTCACGGTGGTCGACGGCGTCGAGGCGCGGGCGGCGCTGCTGGTGCCGCTCGTCTTCCGGGGTGTGGCCGTCGGCGTGCTCGGAGCCGTCGATCTCGCGTCGGCTGCCGCGGCCTTCACGTCGGAAGACGCCAGGGTGCTCGAGGCGTTCGCCAGCAGCGGCGCGACGGCGGTCGCCACCGGCCGGAACGTCGCCGAGGAGCGCGCCCGCCGTGCCATCGAGGCCTCCGAGGCCGAGCGGCGCCGATGGGCGCGGGAGCTGCACGACGAGACGCTTCAGGATCTCGCGAGCCTGAAGATGATCCTGTCGACGGCGCGCCGCAGCGACGATCCCGTCCGGGTCGAGTCGATCCTCGACCAGGCGACCGAGCAGTTGACGCTCGGCATCGCCTCGCTCCGGCAGCTGATCACGGATCTGCGGCCGCCGATCCTCGACGAGGCCGGCGTCCAGCCCGCGCTCGAGCATCTGGTGGATCGGCTGGGCGTGGTCAGCGACCTGCACGTCCGGATGAACATCGACCTCGCCTACGAGAGCGGCCGCCGGTCGTTCAGGCTCGCTCCGACAGTCGAGGATGCGCTCTACCGCGTCGTGCAGGAGGCGCTGAACAACGTCGTCAAGCACGCGGGCGCGACACGGGTCGATGTGACGATCGTCGAGGCGAACGGCCGGATCGATCTGCGGATCGCCGACGACGGCGTCGGCCTCGCCGGCCGCCGCGAGTCGACGGGCTTCGGCCTGATCGGGATGCAGGAGCGGATCGAGCTGATCGGCGGCTCGATCGAGATCGTCTGCCCGGAGGCCGGCGGGGCGGAGATCCGCGCGTCCATTCCGGTCACGTCCGACGCAGACGCACCGGGCTGACCGGCGCTAGACGGGAGCGTCATCGCCGGCCCCGTCGCGCCAGGTCGGCACGGTGTCGGCCTGTCCGCGCAGCGTCCCCGCCTCGAGAGCGCAGCCGCCGTCGCGCATCAGGAAGCCGTCCGCGTTCATGCGCATCGCCTCGACTCTGACCCAGTCGCGGTCGCCGGTTCCGACCATGATCACCCGCGCGGCACCGGCCGCCCGGAGACGCGCGGCGGGCTCCGGGCCGTCGACCAGGAGCGCCTGGCGGCCGGCCAGCACGACGGTGCCCGGCCGGCCCAGGGCGCGCATCGCCTCGGACACGTTTGCGGCGGTTGCGGCGACGGTGATGCCGGGCGTCTGCTCGCACAGGATCTCGAGTGCGAAACGGTCGAAGGGACGGCGGTCGAGGATCACGACTTGCGTCCCCTCCGAACCATCAGTGCCCACGAACGTCATCTGCGCATCCTCGACGCTGAGGCCCGTGCCGCCATCAGGGTCGACGCGTACGCTGGTGCGGGTTTCTCCGCAACCACGCGAACGTTCGTCCGAAGTGGGTGAAGACCGCTGCGGCGGGAGGTGAGAACCTGCCGCGCTCCGATGGCTCCGGGCTCTGACAGCAACGAGCGTCGGCTGGGCATGACGGGGCGCGCAGCCCGCGCGTGTGCGGCGCATCCGTGGCGGACCCTGGCCGTGTGGGTGGCGCTGGCCGTCGTGAGCGTGGGGATCACGTCGGCCTTCCTGTCCTCGTCGCTGACGACGGAGAGCAACTTCACGGGGACGCCCGAGTCGCAGAAGGCGATCGACCTGATCGAGCAGCGGCTCGACCGCAAGGAGCCGGTGCGCGACGTGGTGATCGTCCGTTCGGCGACCCGGACGGTCGCGCAGCCGGGGTTCCGGCAGCGGGTGGACGCCATCCGCTCCAAGCTCGTTGCGGCGGCGCCGAGCGTCGTCCACGTCGGTCCGACGTACTACGAGAGCCGGGATCCGTCGCAGGTCTCGAAGGACCGGCGCGCCACGCTGATCCAGGTGACGATGCCGGGGAGCGAGCTCAACGACGCGCCCGACAGGATCACGCCGGTGATCGCCGCGGTGGACGGTGCCGACGGGCAAGGCGGCTACGCGGTGCTGATCACCGGCCAGGCCACCGTCGGCCACGACTTCACGAAGCTCTCCGAGAGCGACCTGCAGAAGGGCGAGGGGATCGGGATCCCGATCGCGCTCCTGATCCTGGTCGCCGTGTTCGGGGCGGTCGTCGCGGCCTTCGTGCCGCTGATCCTGACGATCTTCGCCATCGTCGTGGCCCTCGCGGTGGCCGCGTTGATCGGGCAGATCTCACCGCTCAGCTTCTTCGTCGTGAACATGCTGACGTTCATGGGGCTCGCCGTCGGCATCGACTACTCGCTGTTCATCGTCTCCCGCTACCGCGACGAGCGCGGGGCGGGGCACCCGAAGCACGAGGCCATCGGGCTCGCCGGCACGACGGCCAGCCGCGCCGTGCTCTTCAGCGGGATGACGGTGGTGCTCGCCCTCGTCGGCATGCTGATCGTCCCGACCAAGATCTTCGTCAGCCTGGCGGCCGGCGCGATCCTCGTGGTGCTCGTGGCCGTTCTCGCAGCCCTGACCCTGCTGCCGGCGATCGTCAGCCTGCTGGGCGACCGGATCGAGTCGCTGCGGGTGCCGTTCTTCGGCCGCCGGGCCCAGGAGCCGGCCGAGAGCGGCGGCTTCTGGGGGCGGATCGTGGCGGTCGTGATGCGCCACCCGGTTGTCGCGCTGGTGCTGTCGGTGGCGGTCCTGCTGATCGCGGCGATCCCGTACTTCAGCATCCACACCGGCTCTGCCGGCCTGGCGACGCTCCCGGATTCCACCCACGCCAAGCAGGGCTACGTCGTCCTGAACCGCGACTTCACCGTCGGCGAGGTGACGCCCGCCACGATCGTCGTCGACGGCGACGTCGCGTCGGCGGGCGCCCGCGCGGCGTTCGCGAGGCTCGAGGCTGCCCTGGCGAAGGACCCGCGGTTCGGGACGCTCCAGGTCGGCGGCGCCCCGGCGCAGCGCCTGGCGGTGATCAACGTGCCGGTCGCGGGCGACCCCAACTCCGACGCGGCGCTCAACGCCGTCCGCGCGCTGCGCGACACCTACCTGCCCGCCGCGCTCGTCGGCACCGAGCTCACCGCGTACGTCACCGGTGCGAGCGCCCAGAACCTCGACTACTTCGCCATCACCGACCGGTACCTGCCGATCGTCTTCGCGCTCGTGCTCGGCCTGAGCTTCATCCTGCTCATGCTCGCGTTCCGCTCGGTCGTCGTCCCGGCCTCGAGCATCGTCATGAACCTGCTCTCGGTGGGGGCGGCGTACGGCCTTCTCGTGTTCGTGACCCAGCAGGGGCACGGCGCCAGCCTGTTCGGCTTCCAGCAGGTGCCCACCGTCGAGGCGTGGATCCCGCTCTTCCTGTTCTCCGTGCTCTTCGGTCTCTCGATGGACTACCAGGTCTTCCTGCTCTCGCGCATCCGCGAGCGCTACGACGAGCGCGGCGATGCCCGCGAGGCCGTCGCCTACGGCATCGACTCGACCGCCCGGCTGATCACGGGCGCGGCGCTGATCATGGTGGCGGTGTTCGCCGGCTTCGCCGCCGGCCAGCTGGTGATGTTCCAGCAGATGGGCTTCGGCCTCGGTGTTGCCATCCTGCTCGACGCCACGATCGTCCGCACGGTGCTGATGCCGGCGTGGATGGAGCTCCTTGGCGACCGCAGCTGGTACATGCCCGGCTGGCTTCGGTGGCTCCCCGACCTGCGTGTCGAGCCGTCCCGGCCGGCGGCGCCCGAGCGGCGCCCCTACGCGCTGCGCTGAGCCGTCTTCGCGGGCACGGCCCGTCCGCCCAGCGCCCGAAGCGCGGTGAGGCCGGCCACGAGCACGACGCTTCCGACCACGATCCAGCGCCCCCAGGTGGTCGATCCGTCCTCGCCCGTGACGAGGGTGTGGGCGATGGAGAGGACGTACACCGCAAACACCGCGTAGTGCAGCGTGCGCCACGTCCGCCAGCCGATCAGGCGCTGCAGGCGTGAGGTGATCCAGACGGCGAGCATCAGGTAGCCGGCGACGATGCCGGCCGCCATGCCGATCGTGCGGTACCCGCTCGCGAACGGGACGAGCGCGCCGGCGAGGCCGAGGTGCATGAACGGGTCGAGCACGGTGGCCACCGTGTGGATCGCGATGAAGACGAGCGCGACGAGCGTCGTGAAGCCATGCAGGTCGTTGGTCAGGAAGCGCGGCCAGCGCGCCGACCGCACGTTCAGGCTGAGGAGCAGCCCGAGCGCCATCGAGAGCGTCAGCAGCACGAGGGCCGTGTAGCCGCTCGCGCGCACCGTGTACCACGCGACGTGCGACGCGGTCACGCGGCACCCGCCGTCTGCGCGGGCCACGCGCCCGCCGGGCAGGACTCGGAGGCGGTGCTGAGCAGCCCGGTGAGCCGGTGGCGCTCGAGGAACGCGGCGCCCTCCTCCGCCCCCAGGATGAGCGCGGCCTTGGCGGCGACCTCGGCCGCCTCGCAGGTCGGGGCGTGCACCGTCACGCGGACCAGGTCGCTCGCCGCCGGCCGGCGGGTGCGGGGGTCGATCACGTGGTGCAGCTCGCCGCGCGCGGTGCGCCAGCGCCGCTCCTCCGTGCTGGAGGTCGCGAGCGCTCCCGCCGTGAGCGTGACGACGGTCTCGCCGTCGGCCGCCTCGACGGCGACCGGCCAGGGCCGTCCGCCGAGCACGCCCAGGTCGCCGCCGGCGGAGACGAGCGCGAACGGGACGTCCTCGGCCCGGAGCGCGGCCAGCGCCGCGTCGACGGCCATCCCCTTGGCGATCCCGCCCAGGTCGACGGCCAGGTCGGCGGGAAGGCTCACGAGGCCTCCCGGGCCGAGCCGCACGTCGTGCCAGCTCGACGCGCGCGCGGGAGCGGGCCGCTCGGAGACCTCGCCCTGCATCTCCGAGAACGTCGTGGCGTAGCCGAGCGCCGAGAGCTCCCGGGCGAGCGTCGGATCGAACACGCCGCGGGTCGCCCGGGCGGCGCGAAGCGCGCGGCGGAGCACGCCGAGCAGGGGCTCCCTGACCCGGGTGGTGCGGCCGGCGGCGGCGTTCAGCCGGCTCACGTCGCTGTCCGGGCGAAACCGGCTCAGCCGCGCCTCCCACTCCGCGAAGAGCGCCGAGACCGTGCCGACGTGGGCGGCGCGCTCGGCGGGCAGGATCACGAGCACCTCGCAGCCCATCGCCGGGAAGCGCTGGGAGACCGACCCGGCCGGTGCGGCCCAGCTACGACGCATGCGACCCCGCCGCGGGAGGCGTCCCCGAGCCCGAGCCGAGCGAGCCGCTCGAGCCCGAACCGTCCCCGTACGGCGCGTGGCCGAAGTAGTCGTCCTGCCCGTCCTGGTACTGGTTCTGCTGGTTCGACCGCTGGGCAGGCGTGCTCGCGCCGTGGGCAGCCGTCCGCGCGGCCGCGAGCGAGGCGACCGCCGCGAACGACCCGACGGCGGCCACCACCACGGAGCGCTTGAGCAGCGTCAGGCGCCGCTCGAGCGATCCTCGGGTGGGGCGCCCGGCGCCGGCCGTCGCCATCTCCTCCGGGTGTTCTCTCGTCATGGGCCCACAGCATCGCCGCGGCACGTGAAGCCAGCCTAAGCGCTTGCTGTGAGACCGCTGAGAGCGGTCGTCGCGGCTGCGGGCCTAGGGAGCCTCGACCGCCTCCTCGCCGCTCGGCCCGTCCCGGCGGATGCGCTCGGCGCGGCTCTCGAGCATCTCCCCGACGACTGCCTGGAGCGTTCCCGCGATGGGGATCGCGAGCAGCGCCCCGACGAGGCCCAGCGCCGCGCCGCCGACGAGCACCGCCAGCAGCACGGTCAACGAGGAGAGCTGCACGGTGCGGCCGTAGATGAGCGGCTGGAGCACGTGGTTCTCGATCTGCTGGTAGACCATCACGATCACGAATATCGCGATGCCGGCGGTCGTCCCGGTGAGCAGGAATGCCGCCCCGATCACGACGATCGAGCCGATCGTGGCGCCCACGAGCGGGATGATGTCGAAGACGGCCATGAACACCGCGAGCGCAAGCGAATACGGCACGCCGAGCAGGTAGAGGGCCACCCAGGTGACGGCGCCGCAGATCACCGAGATCACCAGGTTGCCGAAGACGTAGCCGCCGACCTGACGGTTGGCATGCTGGGCGATGGCGACCGCCCGCTCGCGCTGCGCGGGCTGGAGCTGGCCGAGCACGAGTCGCGCGATGTTCGGCAGCTCGATGAGCAGGAAGACCATCAGGAAGAGGACGGTCGTCACCGCGACGACCCCGCCGAGCACGGTGCCGGCGGTACCGAACACGTAGCCGGGGACGGCGTCGGCGTGCGCCCGGGCGTGCTCGACAAGGTGAAATCGCGAGTCGAGGCGGGCGAACGTGTGGTTGTGTCTGGCGTCCTGGAGCGCGTTCGGGAGGCCCGTCGTCAGCTGGTCGACCTGGGTGACGAACGGCGCGACGAACGCGGCCAGCGTCGTAAGGAGCAGGACGATGAACCCGAGGAAGACGACGACCGCCGCGGCCGTGCGCCCGAGCTTCGGCTCGAGGCGCGCGACCAGCGGGTTCAGCGCCACGGCCAGGAAGAGCGCCGCCGCCGCCCACACGATGACGTCCCGGATCTGATGGGCCAGGTTTCCGGCCACTCCCAGCAGCAGCAATCCCGCCATCAGCTTCGCGATCGCCCACGCCGAGACGTCGAACCGGACGCGTCGTGGCTCCGCGTCCTCCGATGGCCGCCGTTCGGTTTCGACGGCGGCGTTCATCTCGGGGCCGTCGATCGGGTGCACCGGGCTTCGGGACACGCGCCTACCTCCGGATCTGCCTTGACAGGGTCACGGGTCGCCGGTGCCGCGCCTCGGTTTCTCGGTCTCTCCTTCGACGGCCTCGGCGCGGCGGCGGTCGGCGGGATCTCCGGGCTTCGACCATTCGCCTCGGCGGTACTCCTCGCGCCGCTCGCCGGCGTCGGCCTCGCGGTCGCGGTCGGCGAGTCGCCGCCGCCCATGGGTGGGATCGGTGGAATCGGGCATGCACCGCGGGTACCCGCTGGGCGAAGCGGAGTAACGACGCCCGGCCGGGGCCGGCCCTGGCCCCGGCTCAGTGGTCGAACGCGACCTTGAGGGCCACGATGACGAGCCCGAGCGCGAGGTTCACGCTGATGGGCACGAGCGCCTGGGCGAAGCCGAGCCGCTGGATGCGCGCGTAGCGGATGCCCTCCGCGAGCAGCGTCGCCACGCCGAGGCCGAGCGCCAGCCAGACCGCGGTGGTCTCCTCGACGAGGCCCGCCGCGCCGAGCACGAGCGCGAGCGCCGGGGGTGCGGCGGCGAGCAGGATGCCGAGCTCGCGCCGCGCGACGTGGCGGGTGTCGGCCCAGGTGAGCCCGCGCTCCGCGGCGAGCGACCGGGCCAGGCCCTCGGCGTGCAGGTGTGCCACCCAGATCACGAGTGACGTGGAGAGGACGATGACCGCGAGCTTCGCGGGGTGCTTCTCGCTCGCGTAGGCGTCGGTCAGGGTCGCCATCACGATCACGGTCCCGTACAGGGTCGCCGCGACCTCGCGGCCCTCGCCGAGGGCGAGTCGCCCGAGCTCTCCCCGCACGGTCGAGTGGCGCTCGGTCTCGCTGCCGGCCGGCATGTGCCCGATCCTCGGCGCCCCTGCCGGTCAGCGACTCGTCCAGATGAGATGAACGAGAGCCCGGCGGCCGCGGGCCCTCGCCCGCGGCCGCCGTCTCGCTCGGGCTATGCGGCGCAGCGGTTCGGCATGATCGGGCCGAGCAGCTGGGCGTACCCGAGCTGCGGCTTGATCGACCCGTACTGGGCCTGCTTGCCGAACGTGTTGCCGTTGGTCATGTTCCCGAACTCCCAGACGCAGGACTTCGTGAGCGTCCAGTACGGGTAGAACTTGCCGGGCGCCGCCGGCGGCGGCACCTTGCACCCGGACGGATTCGGGAAGTTGCAGCTGGCCTCGCTGAGCGCCGCGTCCGTCTGGATCTGGAACGCGGCGTAGTCGTGACCGTTGGTGGTCGGGAACTGCTGGAGGAACGTGGACGGCCACCGGTTCGGCGTCGTCGAGGTCGGCCAGTTCGCCCAGTAGGACGTACCGTCGAAGTCGAGGTCGCCGTTCTGGAAGACGTCGTCCACGCACCCCGTGACGACGTTCGGCGCCACCCTGCCACGGTGGGTGTCACCTCGCGGATAGCAGAACGCGTCGCCGGGCTCCGTCTTCTCCGCGCCCGCCGGAGCGGAGTTCTCGTATGGGCCGTGGCAGCGGTTCCAGGTGGTGTCGGGGAACCCGGACAGGCCCGGGAACGGGATCGTGGTCACGTCGATCGGCTGGGTCACGCGCGTGCACGGCTCGAAGTGCCCGATCTCGAACTGCGTGCTGACGTTGACCTGGTCGGCCGCCCACGGAACGATGTTCTGCGGCTTCGAGCTCGAGTACTCCGGCTCGTAGTTGAACGGCGTGCCGCTGCAGTCGTTGATGTTGGTGGCCATGAAGCCGTTCGCGGCCGACGCCTGCATCCAGCCGGACTGGCCGGTGGTCAGGTCGTGGATCGAGGTTTTCAGCGCTCTCTGACCGGGGTGGCCGGGAACCGGCGCATCCCAGATGTGGATGACGAGGCGGTCGCCCGAGTGCATCATCAGCGTGTGCCCGTTCGGCAGGTTGGTCGCCGTGTTCGCAAGCTGCGGGCTCGGCGGCCCGGTCGGAACGCCGTTGGTCTGGATGAACGCGAAGTTCGTCGGCTCTTCGCAGTTCGTGTTGCAGCTCGCGAAGTTCGTCGTGCACTCGAGATCGTTGATGTGCAGCGACGCGCACCACGACCGGTTGTTGCAGCTCACGTTGTCGATGAACGGCGCCATGCCCGGCGGGTAGAACTGCATCTCGAGGAACGAGCTGCCGCCACCCGGGAACACGCCCGGAGGCACCGGGGCGTTCACCGTTCCCGGCGCGTTCGCGTCGCTCATCGGCTTGCAGGGCGTGAGCGGGTAGGAGAACTGGTTGCAGAGCGCCATCGAGAACCACGGCGCCACCGACAGCTCGACCCAGTGGGTGCGGTCACGTCCGGGCATCCGCACGGTGGGAGCGCCCTTCGGATCGCGGCCCAGAGTCTCGCGGAAGACGATGTTGTTGCCGGAGCCGTGCATGCCCGAAAGGAACCGCGTGTCGGGCTCGTCGTGGCCGATGTAGCGGCCGTTGTCGTAGAAGTGGCCGTCGTCCATGTACGGGCTCGTGCTGTTCAGGACCCCGCGGATGTCCGTGCAGGCCTTCGCCGATTCGATCGTCGACTGGATCGGGCTCATGCCGTTGCAGTCGAGCGCGCCCACGCTCCGGGGCGAGACCCACGCCCGCTGGGTGTGATGCGTGTGCGCGCTTGCGGCCCCCGCCAGGAGGAGGCACGCGGTCACCGCCGCACCTGCCATCACCACCCCACGACGTATACCGGTGGCCCGGTCCAGCGACAGCCAACCCATCTCCACCACCCCTCTCGTTGTGGAGGCGGCCAGGCGTCGGCCGGAACGGTCTGCTGGCCGCTCGAACGGCGTTGACTCTAGTCTTGGCCGTCTCGGAAAAGGGAAAGCCAGATCACGTTTGAGAAGCGCTGCCGAGGGTAACCGTCGCGGTGGCCGTCCGACCTGTCTTTGGGCATGGGGCGATGGCACCGCTATGGCCTTGCCATGGCATCATTCGCGTGCCATAATGATGCCATGAACCTGCAACCGTACGTCGAAGACGTCCGCCACCACCTGCTCCTGGCCGCCGAGGCCGGGGGAGACGACGCCCGCGCCCTCGCGGAGCGGCTCGTCGCGCCGCTCGAGGCGGCGCTCCTGCTGGGCTTCCAGCAGGTGCTGTCGGCCGCGGCCGAGGAGATCACCGTGGAGCTCGCACCGGGCTCCGTGGAGCTGCGCCTGCGCGGGCGTGACCCCGAGCTCGTGATCACGCCGCCCCCCGGCGAGCACATCCCCGAGCCCCCCGAGGCGGCCGTCCCGCCGCTCGCGGCTGACGACGACGACGGCGCGCTCTGGCGCATCAACGTGCGCATGCCCGACCGGCTGAAGCAGCCGGTCGAGCGCGCCGCCCGCCAGGAAGGCCTGTCGGTGAACGCCTGGCTCGTCCGGGCCGCCGCCGCCGCCCTCGGCCGCTCCGACGCCGAGCAGACCCGCGCCCGCCGCGCGCCGCAGGCCTCCCAGCGCCACACCGGCTGGGCCCGCTGACCCGAACCACGAGAGAACCGAAGGACGCCCATCATGCCCACCTTCCAGACAGCCTCGCCCATCACCGTCGACGTCGACGTCGGCGCCGGCGACATCTCCATCGAGGCGAGCGAGCGCACCGACACCGTCGTCGAGGTGCTCCCGAGCGATCCCGCCAAGCCCGGCGACGTCTCCGCCGCCGAGCAGACCCGGGTCGATCTCTCCGGCGACCGGCTCGTCATCCGCGGCCCGCGCGGGTGGCGGAGCTGGATGCCGCGCGGCGGCCGCGATTCGATCGATGTGCGGATCTCGCTTCCGGCCGGCTCGGAGATCCGGGGCGATGCCGGCGTCGCGGCACTGCGGTGCACCGGCGCGCTCGGCGAGTTCCGGTTCAAGACCGGCGCCGGCGACCTCGACGTCGAGCAGGCTGGATCGGTGCACATCCGTACAGGTGCGGGCGACGTCAGCGTCGGCCACGCGGCCGGCGACCTGAACGCCTCGACGGGCACAGGCGTGATCCGCGTCGACGCGGTCGACGGCTCGGCCGTGATCAAGAGCTCGAACCGCGAGACCTGGGTCGGCAGCGTGGGCGGCGAGCTGCGCATCAAGGCTGCCAACGGCAGCATCTCGGTCGACCAGGCCCGTGCCACCGTGACGGTGAAGACCGCGAACGGCGACATCCACCTCGGCGAGGTCACCGCGGGCGCCGTTGTCGCCGAGACGGCGGCCGGCAAGATCGACGTCGGCATCCGGCCCGGAGTGGCGGCCTGGCTCGACCTCGACACGGGCTTCGGCCGCGTGAACAACGAGCTGGCCGACTCGGAGCGCCCCGACCCGGGCGAGGAGACCGTCGAGGTGCGCGCCCGCACCTCCTACGGCGACATCAGCATCCGCCGCGCGCCCGCGGCGTAGCACCACGGAAGGACCCGGAATGACCCCCCTGCTCGATACACGCTCCGCGATCACCGTCGCGGGGCTGCGCAAGGCGTACGGCGACAAGGTCGTCCTCGACGGGATCGACCTGGACATCGCCGAGGGCACCGTCTTCTCGCTGCTCGGCCCCAACGGCGCCGGCAAGACGACGACGGTGCAGATCCTCTCGACCCTGCTCCCCGCGGACGCGGGCGACCTCTCGGTCGCCGGCTTCGACCTGCGCCGCGAGGCCGACGCGGCCCGGCGCGCCATCGGCGTGACCGGCCAGTTCGCGGCCGTCGACGGCCTGCTCACCGGCGAGGAGAACGTGATTCTGATGGCCGACCTGCGCCACCTCGGCCGCGGCGAGGGCCGTCGGCGCGCCGCCGAGCTGCTCGAGCGCTTCGACCTCGTCGAGGCGGCCCGCAAGCCGGCCGCGACCTACTCCGGCGGGATGCGGCGCCGGCTCGACCTCGCGATGACCCTGGTCGGCGACCCGCGCGTCATCTTCCTGGACGAGCCCACCACCGGGCTCGACCCGCGCGGCCGCCGCGAGATGTGGCAGATCATCCGCGACCTCGTGGCCGGCGGCGTCACGGTGTTCCTGACGACGCAGTACCTCGACGAGGCCGACCAGCTGGCCGGCCGGATCGCCCTGCTCGACAAGGGCCGGATCGTCGCCCAGGGGACGCCGGCGGAGCTCAAGCGGCTCGTCCCCGGAGGCGCGATCGACCTGCGGTTCGCCGACGCGCCCGCGCTCGACCGTGCCGCGGGCGTCATCGGCCCGGCGGAGCGCGACGACGACAGCCTGACGCTCCACGTGCCGAGCGACGGCGGCGTCCGCACCCTGCGGGCTCTGCTCGACCGGCTGGACGCCGAGGCGATCGAGGTCGCCGAGCTCTCCGTCCAGATGCCGGAGCTCGACGACGTGTTCCTGGCCCTCACGGGCCCTCATGCGACACCCGAAAGGAGCCTGCCGTGAGCAGCCTCTCCTACGCAGCCACCGACTCGGCAACCATGCTGCGCCGCAACCTGCGGCACGCGCTGCGCTACCCGTCGATGACGATCTCGACGGTCGCGATGCCGGTCGTCTTCCTGCTCCTGTTCGACTACGTGCTGGGCGGGACGCTCGGCGCCGGCCTCCGCGGGGTCGTGCCCGGCGCCGGCGGCTACATCGACTACCTGGCGCCGGGGGTACTCGTGATGACCGCGGCGGCCGGGTCGGTCTCGACGGCCGTCTCGGTGAGCGTCGACATGACCGAGGGCATCGTCAACCGGTTCCGCACCATGGCGATCTCCCGCGGCTCGCTCCTGACCGGGCACGTCGTCGGCAGCCTGATCCAGACCGTACTGGCGATGGCCTTTGTCGCCGCCGTCGCGCTCCTGGCCGGCTTCCGCCCCGAGAACGGGCCCGCCCAATGGGCCGCCGCGGGCGGGCTGCTGACGCTGCTCGCCTTCGCGCTGACCTGGCTGGCGGTGGCGCTCGGCATGGCCGCCGACTCGCCCGAGACCGCCAGCAACCTGCCGCTGCCGCTGATGTTCCTGCCGTTCCTGGGCAGCGCCTTCGTGCCCACGAGCTCGATGCCGGCCGGGCTGCGCCAGTTCGCCGAGCACCAGCCCTTCACCTCTGTGATCGACACCGTGCGGGCGCTGCTCATGGGCGGCCCGGTCGGTGAGACGGGCGCGATCGCCGTCGCCTGGTGCGCCGCGATCGCGCTCGGCGGCTACGTGTGGGCGAGAGTGAGCTTCGAGCGGCGGCCGGTGCGCTGAATCCGTAGTAGTCCGCGGTCGCTCTGCGTTGAAACCCGGATGCGCCGGCGCCGGTGCGGAGGGACGCTAACGGCGGGCCGGAAGCCCTGAACGTCGTCGAGGGCGACGATCCGCATCCGGCTCGGGGCGAGGTGCGCGTGAGTGTCCTGGCGGCAGGAGTGTCGTTCACGGATTCCCAGCTGCGCGCGGGGAGGTCCATCCCCGGCTGGCCGAAGCCCGCGGTCACTCCCGGCTATGAGCTCGTCGGGGTCGTGGAGGAGCTCGGCCCGGGCTGCTCGAGGCTCGAGGTGGGGACCGGATCGGAGCGCTGACCGTGTGGGGCGCCGACGCCGAGCAGGTGTGCCTGCCCGAGACGGGCGCGGTGCAGGTGCCGGCCGGCGCGGCTCAGGTCGTGCGCCAGCTCGTGCGGCAGGTGTGGGGGAGCTTCGCGGGTGTCATCTCGCCCGCGAGGCGGGGCACCTGGGAGTGCGTGCACTCGGCGGTGAGGACGGCGGTCGGCGTGGTCAGGACGAATCGCCAATCGTGGGCGAAGACGGCGCCCCCCGGCGCCTGCATGCTGCCGATCAGGTACGCGTCGACGGCGAGGTTCCGGAACATCTGCGGGCGCGGCACGGCCCCGGACCCGATCGGCTCGAGCCACACCGTGCACGCCGTCTGACCGCATCGGGCGCGCACGACCTGGTCGTTGCCCTCACCCCGTTGCTCGAGGAACCGCGCCGCCGCGGGGCCGTGGAACGGCAGCGCCGGCCCCTGGTGGCGCAGGTGGACCGCCGCGACGGCGGCGAGGATGACGAGGAGCGCGCCCAGTCCCGCGACCACGGCCCGCGTCGGGCGATGACCGTGTGGCGTCGCGAGCTGTCCTGCCGTCATGCTTCGACCTTACAAGGACTCCGCTGCGCCGACAACGACGGCGGAGAGCTGCCTTGAATACATACCGATATCGGTATATGACCCGCGCATGGCTCGCTCGGCGACGACCGCAGATGTCTTCAACGCCATCGGCGACGCCAGCCGGCGCGAGATCCTGGACGCGCTGATCCCCGGCGAGAAGCCGGTCGGGACGATCGTGCGCGACCTCGCCATGTCGCAGCCGCAGGTCTCGAAGCACCTGAGGGTGTTGAGCGAGGTCGGGCTCGTGCGGAGCCGGGCGGAGGGACGCCGCCGGCTGTACCGCCTCGAGCCCGCACACCTTCAGCCGTTCCGGGATTGGCTGGCCAAGTACGAGCAGGCGATGAACGCCCGGCTGGACCGGGTGGACGACTACCTGAAGAAACTCCAAAGAGAGGGAGGGACGCAGTGAGGCCCACCGAGCATGGATCGTCGGCGATCGAGTTCCCGAGCGAGCTCGAGATCCTGATCACGCGCGAGTTCGAAGCACCGATGCAGCTCGTCTTCGACGTCTTCACGAAGGCGGAGCACGTGCGCAACACCATCGCCCCGTTCGGCGAGGTCGTGACCGAGTGCTCGATCGACCTGCGCGTGGGCGGCAAGTACCACATCGTGTTCGTGACGGACGATGGGGTGGAGTGCTCGTTCCGCGGCACCTACCTCGAGATCGCGTCGCCGACCCGGTCGGTGCAGACCTGGCGGTTCGAGGGCTGGCCGGACACGGAGGCCGTCGAGACGATGGAACTGCGCGAGAAGGACGGCGTGACGACGCTGACGTGGCGGCTCGCCTTCAACGACCAGGCCGGCCGCGACCACATGACCAGGTACGACGGCATCGAAGCGAACTTCGACAACGTCGCGGCCTACCTGCGGTCGCTGCTCGACTCACAGGGAGGTGTCTCGGGCTAGACCCTATGTAGGTTCGCGCCGCGGGTTGATCTGAGCGGCCAGACCCTCGATCGTGCAATCGCGGGTTTGTCTGGCCGAGGATGGGCCTCGGCTGACCGCAGACGAGGAGGGTCTGGCCGTGACACAGACGATGACA
>DASUHM010000020.1 GCA_036273515.1 Gaiellales bacterium | reverse complement strand
CCGGACTGGGCCGGCAGGTCGATCCCGCCGACGGAGATCGAGATCTGGTCGGCCGGGTCCGTCGGGCCGGCGAACGTCGCGACGATCGTGGCGGCGGTCTGCGTGGCCGCGTTGACGTAGCCGGCCGGGTTGTCGGGGCCTGCGGGCACCCCGACGCTCGTCGGGGACTCGGCGCCGCCGGTGTCCTTCACGAAGTGCCAGGACCACTGCTTGCTGACGTTACCGACGGGATCGATCTCCTTGATCCCGAGCTTGTAGGTGCCGTCCGGCAGGTTCGTGAGGTCGAGCGGGCCGACCGTCAGGGATGTGCTCTGCCCATCGGGCGTGACGGTGTACTTCGTGCCGGCGATCCAGATGTCGTACTCGTTGTCGGGCGAGGGCGGATCCTCGAACGTCGCCTGCACGGTCACCGCGCTCTCCGAGCCGGCGGTCACGACCCCAGGCGGGTTGTCGGGGCCGCCCACGACGCCGATCGAGTCAGGCAGCTCCGGACCGCTCGTGTCCTTGCCCGTAACGGCGGTTCCGGGGTTCGAGGCGTTGCCCGCCTCGTCGGTGGCCGTTGCGGTCACCGTGATCCCCTCGTCCGGGTTCGGCGTGTCGGCCAGGCCGGTCGCGTTGACAGGGACGACGATCGTGCTCGAGTTGGCGGCCTCGGTGTCGCCGCCGGTGGCAACGTTCTCCTGCAGGTCGGTCATCGTGACGTTGATGGTGTTCCCGGGAGAGTCTGTGGTGACGGTGACCGGAACCGCGCCGACGTTCGCGCCGACGATCGGCGGCACGGTGATGGTCGGCGCCGCCGGCACGGAGGTGTCCTTGAAGGTGTCCGGGCCAAAGGTCGGGCTGGTGGTGTTTCCGAGGCTGTCGGAGGCCGTCGCCGAAACCTTGATGGGGCCGTCGGCCAGCGCGCCTGCGCCGGCGACGGGGACGACCACGGTCGCGGCGCCGGCGGCATGGGTGCCGGACACCGACGTGCCGTTGGCGTCGGTCAGCGTCACCGTGATGGTCTCCGACGCGGTGGAGTCGGGCGCGAGGTTGACGGGCACGCCCACGCTGGCGCCGTTCTGGACGTCGTCGTAGTTGATGAACTGGTGCGGAGTGATCTCGCGGATCACGTCCGGGGCAGAGGCAACGGCCGTCACGGTGGCCACCGAGCTGGCCGGGCCGGGCAGGGGCGCATTCGTGCCCGTGACCGCCTGGGCGACCACGCGGTAGGTGAACGAGCCGTCGGTGCCGGTCTGGTCGACCGCGCTCGTTGCGGCGTCGGGGAGGGTGGCGACAGTCTGCCAGGCGCCGGTCGTGCCGGCGGAGCGCTGGACGACGTAGGCCGACACGCCCGAGGAGGGCGAGGGCGTCCAGGCCAGTTGCACCGCGCCGTGGGCGGCCGCCGTGGCCGTCAGCCCGGTGGCGGGGAGGGGGGCCTGGGCGCCCGCGAGCGGGATGGCGTACGCGGTCGCGGGCGAGCCGACAATCGAGATCTCGAGGTTGCCGTGGATCGGCCCTGCCACCATCGGGTCGCTCGTCAGGTCGATCGTGGCCGCCTGCTTGGGGCGCACCTTCATCGTCTGCGCGCCGGTGGTGTGGAACGTCGCCGAGACGCCGGAGCCGCCCGTGACGGTGACGCGGAGCGGAAGGACGGTGGAGCCCGGGTTCCTGATGCTCAGCTGACGGGTGGTGCTGCCGGCGGTGGGGAGGGCGCCGAAGTCGAACAGCGTGATGTCAGCGAGCGGAGACACCTGCCCGGTGGTGGGGGACTTCGCGTTCAGCAGGTGCTTGGGACTGGGCGCGTTCCAGTGGATGTTCAGGCTGCTGAAAACGCTTCCAGGCAGCGAGGTCGGGATGGGCAGCGAACCACCTGCGGTGAGCGAGATCACGGCCAGGCTCGCGTACGTCGCCATGACGGCGACGACGAGCAAACTCGCCGCAAACATGCCCCGACTGCGCGTCAACGGGGGCGCCTTTTTCGCATCTCCCCACCGCATAATTTCGTGCTGACCCCTCCTCAGACTGCAGCACTGTATCGGCATTCGCGCCGACAACGCATCCCCCTTTTTGGGGAGCGTTCGTTCCCCACCACTAACGCCCTCCGAGCACACGGCAAGAACTGCAGCGGTTCGCCGCAAGGGCTCGTAAACGGTCAACTAATTGCCGGGCGAGTCCTCCGGGAGCGGCAGGCCGCCCGGGACGAGCGGGGCGCCGGGACGGGGGTTCGAGGCGGCCGGCCCGCGCACGTACTGACGGGATGCGTCGAAGTAGGGCTGGTGGTCCCAGGGCGTATGCACGCCGGCAGCGAGGCCAGAGGCCACGAGACGGCGCTGGGACTGGCTTTGGAGCACCTTCTCGCGCAGCGCGGCCAGATCCCAGCGCCGCTCCGCCTCGGCCGACAACTCCTCGCGCACGCGCGCGTGCGCGAGTCCGCCGGCCAGGTCGTGCAGCTCCCGCGGATCGGCCTCGAGGTCGTAGAGCAGGTCGGGATCGGCGGGGCAGCGGACGAGCTTGTACCGGCCCCGTCGCACCATGACGGCCGGCGCGGTCACACCCTCGGCCAGATACTCGGATGCGACGGCGGCCTCCGGCAGGTCCGCACCGGCCAGCGCGGATAGGAGGCTTCGGCCCGCAAACCCGCTCTCCATGGGCTCTGCGCCGGCCATCTGGGCCAGCGTCGGGGCCAGATCGAGGTGGGAGACCGGCCCTGCCACCGACTGGCAAACGATTCCAGGCCCGCGCCAGATGAAGGGGATCCGGGCGGAGCCGTCGAGGAACGACATCTTGAACCACAGGCCGCGCTCGCCGGCCATCTCGCCGTGGTCGGCGGTGAAGACGACCACCGTCTCCTCCGCGAGGCCCGTCGCCGCGAGCGCGGCGAGTACCCGGCCGACCAGCTCGTCCATGTAGGTGATCGCCGCGTAGTAGCCGTGCCGGGCATGCAGCACCTCCGCGTCGGTCAGCGGCCGCTCGTCGATCCCGGACATGTCGCGCAGGCGCAGGCTGTGCGGATCGGCCTCCTCGCGCGGGATCGGGGCGACCGCCGGCGGGTCGATCTCGGCGTCCCGATAGGCGTCCCAGTGGCGCCGCCGCACCTCCCAGGGGTCGTGAGGATTCGTGAACGAGGCCACCAGGAAGAACGGGCGCCGGTCGGGCCGCAGGGAGAGCTCACGGATGCGCTCGACGGCCCGGAAGCAGACCTCGTCGTCGTAGGCGGTCTGCATCGCCGCCTCGTGGACGCCTGTATCGAGCACCCCGTTCATGTTGTGGTACCAGGACAGGCGCTCCGTCGACGGCAGGCGCCAGTCCGGCGTCCAGTCGAAGCCCGCCGGGTAGACGTCGGTGGTCAGCCGCTCCTCGAAGCCGTGCAGCTGGTCGGGGCCGACGAAGTGCATCTTCCCTGCCAGCGCCGTGTGGTAGCCCTGTGCGCGCAGCACGTGCGCGATCGTCGGCGTGGCCGCGGGCAGCTCGGCGGCGTTGTCGTAGACGCCGATCGCCGAGGCCGGCCGCCCGGCCAGCATGGCCGAACGCGACGGCGCGCACAGCGGGGAGGCGCAGTAGGCGCTCTGGAAGGCGGTTCCGGCCGCCGCGAGGGCCGCCAGATGGGGCGCGCGGACGACGGGATGACCGAGCGCGAACGACGCCGCCAGCTGGTCGGCCATCACGAGCACGATGTTCGGGCGGGCGCCGCTCATAGGGGATCCTTGTGAGTGGTGATCCAGTTGCAGGGCCGGTGGGAAGGTGGGCAACCCGCAGGGTTGTCCAAGCGGTGTGGGCAGCTTGCTGTCCACGGCGCGTTCTTTCCACGGGCCGGGCTGGGTTGGGCTGACCACCGCCGGGAGAGCGCCCTCGTTGCTTGGCGCTTGGACGGCCCGCGTGAGACCTGCGCCTCCCGGCGGTGTGAGGCACCCGGAGCGGCGACAGGGCGTCGCCCCGCCGAGGGCCCGCCTATGAGCACCCGCCACGGTACCTCGGTGGTCGGCCTGATTCCAGCGCTCCGAACCGAGGAGCGCGGCACATGCAGACCACGGCAGGGATCGACCTGGCCAGCCAGGAGCATCGGCTGGTCGTCGTCGACAGCGACGGACGCCGGCTCGAGAACCGGCGGTATCTGCACCGCGAGGGCGACGTCTCGGCGCTCGTGCGGCGGCTGTGGGAGCTCGACATCGCGCGGGTCGCGATCGAGCAGCCGAACGGGCTGGTGGTCGACCGGCTCTTGGACGCGGGCATCGCCGTGGTCGCCGTCCACCCCAACCAGCTGGCCGCTGCCCGCGACCGCTACCGCACCGGCGGCGGCAAGTCGGACGGCTTCGACGGCTACGTGCTCGCCGAACTCGCCCGCACCGACATGCACCGCCTGCGCCTGCTCCAACCCGACCGTGACGAGACCAAGGCCCTGCGGACGCTGACACGCACCCGCGAGCACCTGGTCGAGCAGCGGGTCACGCTCGTCCACGCATGCCGCGAACGCGCACGCGGAGGCGGCGAACGCCTCGCGAACCGGCTCGTAGCCCGGCGCGACGACGCCGGTGACGGCGTCCGGCACCGCCTGGATCACGCCGTCGCGGTCTCGAGCGACGGGGTGTCCGAGAGCAGGCGGCGGGTGTAGTCGTCCGTCGGCTCGTGCAGCACCCGGTCGACGGCGCCGAGCTCGACGATCCGGCCCCCACTCATCACGGCAACCCGCTGTGCGATCGAGCGCACCAGCGGCAGGTTGTGGGTCACGAAGAGCATCGCGAGGCCGAGATCCTCCTGGAGCTTCCCGAGCAGCTCGACGATGGCCGCCTGGACGCTCACGTCGAGCGCGGAGGTGACCTCGTCGCAGACCAGGACGTCGGGATCGCACACGAGCGCCCGCGCGATCGCGACCCGCTGCCGCTCGCCGCCGGAGAGCTGATCCGGGTACTGCCGGGCATACGCGGAGGTGAGCGAGACCCGTTCGAGCATCTCGTCGACGCGCTTGTCGATCTCCTTGCCGCTGCCGGCGCCGAAGAGCTCGAGCGGCTGGCGCACGATCTGGCCGATGGTGCGGCGCGGGTTGAGCGACCCGTACGGGTTCTGGAACACGTACTGGATCGACCGGCGCACGTCGCGTGGCCGACCGCGGGCCGCCGTCGCGAGCGGGGTGCCGCGCAGCAGGATGTCGCCGCTGCGCTCGCGGTGCAGGCCGACGATCGTGCGCGCGAGCGTGGTCTTGCCGGAGCCCGACTCGCCGACGAGCGCCAGGCACTCCCGCGGCGCCAGCGCGAGGTTGATGTCGTGCACGACGGTGACGCCAAGGTAGCCCGCGTTCACGCCGACGAGCGCGAGCACCGAGTCGGCGGCGGGCGCCGCGGTCATCTCGCCGGCCGGGCCGGAGCGGGTGTCCACCTGCGCCCGCACCTGCTCGGCGAAGAGGCAGCGGGCGCTGTGGGCCTCGCCGACCATGCGCAGGTCGGGCATCGCGACGGTGCACTCCTCCTTCACCATGGTGCAGCGCAGCGCGAACGAGCAGCCCGACGGCCGCTGCCCGGGCGACGGCGCCCGGCCGGGGATGCCGACCAGGGCGCGGCGGCCCTCCAGATGCGGCACGGCGGCGACGAGCCGGCGCGTGTAGGGGTGCGCCGCCGTGCGGAACAACTCCTCCGCCGGCGCCAGCTCGACGATCCGCCCGGCGTACATGACTGCCACACGCTGGGCCAGCGAGCCGACCACCGCCAGATCGTGGCTGACGTAGAGCGCAGCCACCTGGTGGGCGGCGGCCAGATCGCGCACGGTGCCGAGCACGTGCGCCTGGGTGGTGACGTCAAGGCCGGTCGTGGGCTCGTCCAGCACGATCACGCGCGGCCGGCACGCGAACGCCATCGCCAGGCCGATGCGCTGCTGCTGGCCACCGGAGAGCTCGTGCGGGTAGCGGCGCAGGTAGGGGCCGTCGTCGGGCAGTGCGACCTCGCGCATCATCTCGGCGATCCGGGCCCGCCGCTCCTTGCCGCCGCCGCCGACGCCGTGCACCTCGAGCGCCTCCATCAGCTGCGTGCCGATGCGCAGGGCCGGGTTCAGGGCCGAGGCGGGATCTTGCGGCACGTACGAGATGACCTTGCCGCGCAGGCGGCGCTGCTGCTCGATGCCGAGCTTCAGCACCTCCCGGTCGCCGACACGCACAGAGCCGCCGGCGATCTGGGCGCCGCGGCGGGTGTGGCCGAGCAGCGCGAGTGCCGCCGTGGTCTTGCCCGAGCCGGACTCGCCGACCAGGCCCAGCACCTCGCCGGGCGCGATCGCGAACGAGATGTCGTCGACGATGTCATTCCCGGTGCCGCGGACGACGACCTTGAGGCCCTCGACGACGATTGCCGGCTCGACCATGGTCATTCGGCGCCTCGCGATCGATCGATGCCGGCCGCCGCCCGGGCGAACCCGTCGGCGACGAGGCCCGTCCCGACGGTGAGGAGCGCGATCGCCAGCATCGGCAGCACGACGCCCCAGGGCTGGTTGGTGCCGAGCGCGACCTGGTTCTCCTGGATCATCAGGCCCCAGTCGGCGCCGTTCGGGGTCGGGGTGAAACCGAGGAAGGCGAGCGAGGCGATCAGCGCGACGGCGTAGGTCAGGCGCAGGTTGGCCTCGACCAGGAGCGGGCTGAGCACGTTCGGCAGCACCTCGCGGCCGAGGATGCGAAAGCGCGGCACTCCGAGCGCCTCGGCGGCCGACACGAAGTCACGCTCGACGATCGGCTGGGCCGCGCCGCGGGTGACGCGGGCGACGCGCGGCATCGTCGTCAGGCCGACGGTGAGGACGATCAGCCACGCCTTCGGGCCGACGGTCGCCATCGCGACGAGCGCGAGCATGATCTGCGGGAAGGCCAGGATGACGTCCATCCCGCGCATGAGCACGTCGTCGAGCTTGTTGCGCGAGTAGGCCGCCGTCAGGCCGATCGCCGCGCCCAGCACCAGGCCGATCGCCGTGGCCAGGACGGCCATGACGAGGATGTCGCGCCCGCCCCACAGGAACCGGCTCCACACGTCCTGGCCGAGGTAGTCCGTGCCGAAGAGCGCCTTCGACGATGGCGGCGAGTTCGGCGGGACGCCGAAGAAGTCGGTCGGGCCGTGGGGCGCGAAGAACGGGCCGACGATCGCGACCCCGACGAGCAGCACGACGAGCACCAGGCCGATCCGCGTGCGCCACAGGCGCAGCGCGTCGCGGTACATCGCACCGGCGGGTGCCCTCGCCTTGACGACGTCGGGCTCGGGTGTGACCGCGGCGACGTCGGCGACCGTCACAGGCGCGTCCTCAGGCGTGGCGTGACGAGGATGGTGGCGATGTCGGCCAGCATGTTCAGCACCACGTAGAGGGCCGCGATCAGCATGGCCAGCGCCTGCACGACGGGCATGTCGCGCGTCGACACCGCATTCTGGAGCGCGCCACCGATGCCGGCGTAGCTGAACACGTACTCGACGACGATCACGCCGCCGGCCAGGTAGGCCAGGTTGAGCGCGATCACCTGGAACGTCGGCCCGAGCGCGTTCGGAAGCGCGTGGCGGATGACCACCTGACGCTCCGGGACGCCCTTCAGCCGGGCCATCTCGACGTAGTCGGACTCGAGCACCTCGATCATCGAGGCGCGCATGATCCGGGCCACGTACGGCGTCACGGCGATGACCAGCGTGACGATGGGCAGGATCATCTCGTTCAGGTGGTTCCACGGCCGCTCGCCCGGCGCCAGGTAGGCGACCGCCGGGAACGTGTGCTTGAAGACCGTCGTCGCGAAGAGCACGACGAGCGTCACGCCGACGACGAACTCCGGCAGCGCCGCCAGGAGCAGCGTGCCGATCGACGAGGAGACGTCGAAGAAGCGGTCGCGGCGCAGGGCGGCATAGGCGCCGATCGCGACGGACAGCGGGATCGAGATCAGGCCGGCGACGACCACCAGGAACGCCGAGTTGATCAGGCGGTCGTGCAGGTAGGTCGAAACCGGCTCCTGCGCCGCCAGCGACGTCCCCATGTCGCCGTGGATGAGGCCCGTGATCCAGTTCCAGTACTGCTGCAGGACGGGCTGGTCGAGGTTCAGCTGCTGGCGCAGCGACTTCAGGCTGGCGGGGGTCGCCGTGCGGCCGAGGATCGAGCGGGCCGGATCGCCCGGCAGCGCCTGGGTGGCCGCGAACACGACCACCGAGACGAGCGCGAGCACCAGCAGCCCGAGCAGGATGCGGCGCACGATGAACCCCGCCAGCCCGCGATGGCGAGTGGGTGGGGCGCTAGCTGAACCAGATGGTTCGGTACCCATGCCCGAACGAGTCGAGGTTCTGCGTCGACTTGCCCGGAACGAACCCGGACACCTTGGAGCTGTAGCTGTCGACCAGGTTGTTGAAGAACGGGATGACGTACCCGCCGTAGTTGTATTCGATGGTCTGCATCTCGTGGATGATGTCGCACCGCTTGCTCTTGTCGACCTCGGCGCGAGCCTGCTTGTAGAGGTCGATGTAGTTCGAACCGGGGCCCGACTTCGGCGGCCAGTGGGTCTCGTTGTACGGCGTGTTGTAGGGCGGCCCCGCGGGCAGCATGCTGTTCGAGACCTGGGGCAGGTAGTTGCGCGTGCCCCAGAAATCCACCGAGAACGGCAGCTTGAGGTACTGGTTGCCGTAGTAGTTGGGGTCGTTGTGGACGTTGACCGTGATGCCGGCGGCCTTCGCCTGGGCGGAGAAGATGTTGGCCGAGTCGACCATGCCGGCGGCGCCGTTGGTCGTGTGCAGGTCGAACGTCGCCCCGTCCTGGCCCGCTGCCTTGAGCAGCGACTTGGCCTTCTCGATGTCGGGCTCGCGCTGCGACAGGTCGTGGTCGTAGCAGGCGTCGAACGGCGAGAACAGGTCGTTCGCGATGCGGCCGTAGCCCGACAGCACCTGTTGCAGCATGGCGTTCCGGTCGACGATCAGGCGCATCGCCTGGCGCACCCGGTTGTCGTCGAACGGCGGCGCGTCGATGGCCATGCAGAGCGGCAGCCAGCCGCCGCCCTGGGTGACCAGGATGGCGAGGCCGCCGTTCGACTTGGCGACGCTGATCTGGGCGAACGGGATGTCCGTGATCGCGTCGACCTGCCCGGACAGGAGCGCGTTCACCTGGGCCGTCTCCGACGGGGAGTCGATCACGGTGACCTGGTCGAAGTAGGGCTGACCGGTGCGCCAGTAGTTCGGGTTGCGGACGTGCACGCTCTGCTGGCCGGGGTTGAAGCTCGTGGTCTTGAAGGGGCCGGTGCCGACCCACTTGAGCGGGCCCTTGCGGCTGTAGCCGGTGGGCACCATGCCGTTGTAGTACTGGCCGAACTGCTCGGCGATGGTCGAGTCCGGAGCCGTCAGGTGCAGGCGCACGGTCTGCGGGTCCATGACCTCGATCTTCTTCTGGTCGATGGAGGCCAGGCCGGCGGCGCCGAACAGACCTTCCTTGGGATCGAGGATGCGCTGGATCGAGTACTTGACGTCGTCGGCGGTGAGCGTCTTGCCGTTGTTGAACTCGATGCCCTTGCGCAGGCGGATCGTCCACTGGGTCGGGTTGTCCTGGGTGAACTCGTCGGCCAGGCCGCCCTGGTCGCCGCCGATCTGCAGCACGTACTGGTCGTCGTAGGAGACGAGCGTCTCCCAGCTCGCGGCCAGGCGGGCCTGGTCGGGCTTGGTGATGATGCTCTGCCCGTCGATGATGTCGCTGGCGCCGCCGCCGGTGACCGCGAGGCGGAAGTTGCCCCCGCGCTTGGGCGTCCCCGTCGCGGTCGAGCCGCCCGTCGCACCCGACGAGCCGCCGCTGCCGCCACAGGCGGCCAGGCCTCCTGCGAGCAGCACCGTGCCCGCACCCACCAGAAGATCGCGCCGGGACAGGCCTCCGTGGCCTTCACCCGGACGGTCGCTGGACTTGTCCACCATCGTCGTCTCCTCCCGTTGACAGACGCGGACCGGGATCATCCGGCCGACGGCGCGCCCGGATGATCCATCGTCGCCCGCGGCGTGTCAAACCCGCCGGCCCCGATCTCACATTCCGTTCACGATCCGAGCAACGCTCCCGGATCATGCGACGGCGCGCCGATAGTAGAACGGCTTCGAATGTCCTGTCAAGAGCGCGGAGAGAGGGGAAAGCCAACGCTCGGAGATCGGTATAGTGGCCGCGTCGCGATCAGGCACTGGGGGAGTCGCGTTCACCATGCGAACTGAAGACTCGAGTCGGGAGCCGCCCAACGAGGACGCGCGGGACGGCAACCGCGTGCAGTCGGTCGACCGGGCCGTGCTGCTCCTGCGGGCCATCTCGACGAGCGCCCACCCGCCTACCGCCTGGGAGCTCGCCCGGACGTGCGGGATCAACCGCTCGACCGCCTGGCGCCTCCTGCAGACGCTCGAGCACCACGCGCTGGTCGAGCGCGACCCGACCACCGGCCGATACGGCATCGGCTACACGGCGCTCGAGGTCGCGGCCTCGGCGGGCTACGACGGCCTCGCCCGGCGGGCGCGGCCGATCCTGGAGCGAGTGGCCCAGGACGCCGGCGAGAGCGTGATGCTGGCGGCGGCGCGCCGGTTCAGCCTGGTCTACGTCGACCAGGTCGACCCGCCCACGGTGCCGACGGCGAACTGGCTCGGGCGCCAGCTGCCGCTGCACGCGACCTCGACGGGCAAGGTGTTCCTGGCCTGGCTGCCCGAGGACGAGCGCGACGCCGTCCTGCCGTCCGTGCTCGAGCGCTACACCGACCAGACGGTCACCGACCGCGGCCGCCTGTTCGAGTCGCTCGCCGCCGTGCGCCGGGACGGCTACGGGATCTGCATCGGCGAGTACGAGGAGTTCTCGAACGGCGTCTCTGCGGCGGTGCTCGACCACCGAGCCCGCCCGACCGTCATCCTGAACATCTGGGGGCCGAGCCAGCGCGTGACCGAGCGGCGGCTGCCGACGCTCGGCCGCATGGCGCTCCACGCGGCGCACGAGATCTCGCTCGTGCTCGAGTAGCGCGGCCGGCCGCTAGCCGGCCAGAACCCGCTCGATCAGGGCCTGGTCGATCCCGGGCACGATCTCGTCCGCGGCGGCCAGCCGGTCGGGCGCGAGCGTGCGACCCACCGCCACGCAGCGCATCCCCGCCGCCTTGGCCGCGGCGACGCCGGCCTCGGTGTCCTCGAGCACGGTCACCTCGGCCGGCCGCAGCCCCGGCGCGAGGCCGTCCAGGCGGCCGAGGGCGATCTCGTAGCCCTCCGGGTGCGGCTTGCCGTGGCGGACGTCGTCGGAGGTGACGACGGTTGCGAAGATGCCCTCGATCCCGGCGGCCGCGATCACCGGCCGGATCTCGGCTGCGGCGGCGCCCGAGACGATCGCCACCGGCACGCGCTCGGCCGCGTAGGCGACGGCCCGGCGCACCTCCGGCGTGATCGTCGAGCCGTCGGCGACCGCCTCGCGGTAGCGGGTGACGCGCTGGCTGACGACGGTCTCGGAGTCGTCTCGCCGGCCCAGCCAGCGGTGCACGATCTCGGGGTCGGAGAGGCCGGCCAGGCGGTCGTAGTAGTCGCGCTCGGAGAGCGGACGGCCGTGCTCGGCGAAAAGCTCCGCATAGATCGCGTAGAGGATCGGCTCGTCGTCGGAGAGCGTGCCGTTGAAGTCGAACATGACCGCGCGGCACGACACGCGCGGCAGCCTAGCGACCGGCCGCCGCGCGGGCGGCATGGGGGCCCCGGCAGGGGACTGTCCCCGTTGAAGATTGGGACAGTCCCCGGTCCGGCCCGCTACTCCTCTTCCTCGCCCGCCGCCACCTTCTCCGAGATCTCGGCCATGACAACCGGGTCACGCAGGGTCGTCACGTCGCCCAACTCGCGGCCCTCGGCCACGTCGCGGAGCAGGCGGCGCATGATCTTGCCCGAGCGCGTCTTCGGCAGGTCGTCGGCCCAGATGATGCGCTTGGGCCGGGCCAGCTTGCCGATCCGGCCGGCGACGTGGCCGCGGATGTCCTCGCGCAGCGCGTCATCGCCGTCCCCGCCGCCGACCAGGGTCACGAACGCGACGATGGCCTGGCCGGTCAGCTCGTCCGTCTGGCCGACGACGGCCGCCTCGGCGACGCGCTCGTGCGAGACGATCGCCGACTCGACCTCAGCCGTCGAGAGCCGGTGGGCCGAGACGTTGATCACATCGTCGATCCGGCCCAGGATCCAGAAGTAGCCGTCCTCGTCCTTGCGAGCGGCATCGCCGACCAGGTAGGTGCGCTCGCCGAACCGCGACCAGTAGACGTCCTTGAAGCGCTCGTCGTCGCGGTAGAGCGTGCGCAGCATCCCCGGCCAGGGCCGTCGCAGCACGAGCAGGCCCGTGCCCTCGTCGATCGGCTCGCCGTCGGCGTCGACGACGTCGGCGGAGATCCCGGGGAAGGGCCGCGTGGCCGATCCGGGCTTGGTCGAGACCAGCCCGGGGAGCGGTGTGATCATGATGTGGCCGGTCTCGGTCTGCCACCAGGTGTCGACGATCGGGCAGCGGCCGCCGCCGACGACGCGGTGGTACCACAGCCACGCCTTGGGGTTGATCGGCTCGCCGACCGTCCCCAGCAGCCGCAGCGAGCTCAGGTCGTGCTTGTTCGGCTCCTCGGCGCCCCACTTCATGCAGGCGCGGATCGCCGTCGGCGCGGTGTAGAGGATGGTGACGCCGTAGCGCTCGACGATCCCCCACCAGACGTCCTTGCCGGGATAGTCCGGCGCCCCCTCGTACATGACGCTCGTGGCCGCGTTCGCGAGCGGCCCGTAGACGATGTAGGAATGCCCCGTCACCCAGCCGACGTCGGCGGCGCACCAGTAGACGTCGTGGTCCGAGTCCAGGTCGAACACGAGCCGGTGGGTGGACGTCACGCCGGTCATGTAGCCGCCGGTCGTGTGCAGGATGCCCTTCGGCTTCGCCGTCGACCCTGACGTGTAGAGCACGTAGAGCGGGTGCTCGGCGTCGAACGGCTCGGCCGGGCACTCCGCGTCGGCGGCGGCGACGATCTCGTGGTACCAGACGTCGCGCCCGTCCTGCATCGGCACCTTCTCGCCGGTGTGGCGCACCACGACCACCGTCTCCAGATGCCCGAGGTCGCCGATCACCTCGTCCACGGCCGGCTTGATCGGCGCGCTCTTGCCCTTCCGCCGGGCGGCGTCGACGGTGATCAGGGCCTTCGCCTCGGAGAACTCCATCCGCTCGCGCACCGCCTCGGGCGAGAAGCCGCCGAATACGACGTTGTGCGGGGCGCCAATGCGGGCGCACGCCAGCATCGCGACGACCACCTCGGGGATCATCGGCAGGTAGATGCCGACGACGTCGCCGGCCTTGATACCGCGCTCGCGCAGCGCGTTTGCCAGCCGCTTGGTCTCGCGCAGGAGCTCGGCGTAGGAGATGTTGCGCTCCTCGCCCTCCTCGCCGTACCAGTGGTAGGCGATGCGGTCGCCGAGGCCGGCCTCGACGTGGCGGTCGAGACAGTTGGCGCACGCGTTCAGCTTGCCGCCGACGAACCACTTCGCAAACGGCGCGTTCGACCAGTCGAGCACCTGCGTCCACGGCTCCGCCCACTCGAGCGCCTGGGCCTGCTCGGCCCACCACCCCTCGGGATCCTGCTCCGCCCGGTCGTACACCCCGGGGTCGGACAGGAGCGCCTTGCCGCGGAACCCTTCCGGCGGATCGAAGCGCTCGATGTCGAGCATGCGTTCGAGCTCGTGGTCGAGCTCGGTACCGGCCAGTGGTGTGGCGACGTCCGCCATGTGCGATCCCTCCAGACTCGTTCGTCCGCCTCCGTCCCGCCCGGAAGCCAAGGGCGGGACGGAGGCTTCCGTTTCAGACGGTTCCTGCGGCTATCGCTTCAGCGGGATGACCGGCAGGACGAGGCGGCCGAACGTCGCGTTCGTGACTGCGGCGAACGACGCGTACCAGGCCGCGATGGCCGTGGCGAGGCCGACCCAGCCGCCGGCCTTGACCAGCGAGTCGCTCCCGTTCGCGTTGCCGATCCCGAGCAGGAAGTACGTCACCGCCAGCAGGATGAACACCAGTGCGATCGCCCCGGTCGTGCGCAGGGACGCGATGAACATGTACGAGGTGAAGATGCCCCAGGCGATCAGATAGAGGCCCACCGCGTGGCCGGCGTCGGCGGCCGGGATCCCCGCCGCATAGAACTGGACGAACGCCCAGAACGAGATCCAGAACGCGCCGTACGACGTGAACGCAACCGCACCGAACGTGTTGCCGGTGCGGAACTCCCACATCCCGGCCAGCACCTGCGCGATACCGCCGTACGCCAGCGCGAGCCCCAGGGTGACCGACTCACCCGACCGCGAGACCAGATCGGCGTTGAACATGCTGAGCACGAACGTGGTCATCGCGAACGCCGCCAGGCCGAGCGGCCCCGGGTCGGCGATCGTGATCCCGCCCGAGCGGGACTCCACCACCTCGGAGCTGCGCGCAGCCTCTCGCTGCACGGGGCCGGCGGCGGGATTCTGAACCGACATGTTCCCTCCTCGATCGATGGGTGCGGTTCTTGCCGCTATTGCCACTACCCATTTCGATCGGATCACGAAACAGGACGGCGGCTACGCCGCCGTCCTTCGCGAACGCACGGCGGTGTACGATCGTGCGGCGCGCAAGCACTGGTCTACGGCGAGCCCTGGGAGGGACGGATGCCATCACCACTCGAGGTGCATGACTGGCACGAGCTGGACGTCTACGCGCAGGACGGTGAGCACGTCGGCAAGCTGGCCGACGTCTACGTGTCCGAGGAGACGGGAGAGCCGGAATTCCTGCTCGTCTCGAGCGGGTTCCTCGGGCACAAGCTGCACATGGTGCCCGCCGACGGCGCCAGCCGGGCCGGCGAGAAGGTGCAGGTCGCCTTCGACAAGGCCACGATCGAGTCCGCCCCGTCGGTGCCCGCCGACGACGACATCGATCCGGCCGAGGAGAAGCGCCTCTTCGAGCACTACGGCCGCTCGTACACGCCGCACCCGGAGGGCATCCTGATCCTGCGCCGGTTCGTCCTGGTCGAGCGCCGCTGAGCGGCCATGGACGCTGACCGGACGCTGTTTCGGTGTGTCGTCTGCGGCGTGGACGGAACGGAGGAGAGCCGCGCCGCGGTCGCGCAGGTCGGCCGCCTGATCGAGGCCGCGGGCGGCGAGTCGCGGGTCGTGCTCGTGAGCGTGTGGAACACCGGCGCGTCGGTCGCCGTCGGCTGGACACCCACGATCGCGCGGACGGGGTCGTTTCCGCAGGAGGAGCTGCGCGCGGCGGCCGACGGCGTGCGGCCGCTGCTGCCGGCCTCGGCCGCGGTCGAGACGGTGGTCGTCGAGGGGCCGCCGGGGCCGATGATGCTGACCGAGGCCGGACGCCACAAGGCAACCCTCGTCGCGGTCGGGTCGCACGACCACCGCCGCCTCTCCGGCATCCTGCTCGGGAGCGTGGCGGCGCAGCTCCTGCACGAGGCGCCGTGCCCCGTGCTGATGGCGCGCGGCCGGGCCGGGGACGGGTTCCCGGCCCGGGTCGTGGTAGGGGCCGACGGCTCGGAGGAGTCGGCCCGCGCCGTCCATGCGGCCGCCACGATCGCGAAGGCGTGCGGCTCGCAGCTCGAGGCCGTCGTCGCCACCGGCGGCGGAACGCCCGATCCCGCCGCGGTGCGCTCGGCGCTCGATGCCGCCGCCGGCCCGGAGACGCCGCTGCGGATGGAGTCCGACTCACCCGTCGAGGCGCTGTCCCGGCTCGATCCCGACCTGCTCGTCGTCGGCAGCCGCGGGCTCCAGGGCATCCGGTCGCTCGGGAGCGTCAGCGAGCGGGTCGCGCACGAGGCGCGCTGCTCGGTGCTCGTCGTTCGATAGCGGGGATCTAGCCGCGCACGGCGCGCGCCGTGAACGTGATCTTGAACGTTGCGCCCTGGCACGCGTCGGCCACCGTCTTCGGCATCACAACGGTCATGATGACCGGAGCCGCCTTCTTCGGCTTGACCGTGAACGCCCCACCCCTGTGCGTAACTGCCAGGTTCGTCTTGATCCCGGCGCAGCCCGGACGGTTGGTGGCGGCGGCGACCTTCGCCTTCACCGCGGTGATCCTCACGGGGTAGGGATAGGTGTTCTTGATCTGCAGCGTGAAGGCGCGGCCGGCGCCCGGGTAGAGTCCCGTGACGGGCGGCGCCGCGACGGTGACCGCGTGCTGTACCGACGCGATCAGCTCCACCCTCCCGCGGTCGGGCGACGCCCCCGAGCCGGCGACGTGGGTGGCGACGCCGGCGGCTGCGGCGAGGACGACTGCGGTGGAGAGCAGGAAGCGCATCTACGGCTTGAAGGTGAAGTTCGAGGTCGTGGCGGCGGTGTTCGAGGCCGCGTCGGTGGCGACGGCCCGGATCGTGTAGGGGCTCAGGTTGGTGAAGCAGGCAGCGGCGGCGGCGAGCGACCAGCTCGACGTGCCCGTGGCCGGCATCAGCACCTCGGTCGCCGACGAGAACGAGCTCGTCGCCGGGTTCCAGTAGAGGCCCGGCGCCGAGGCCTGCTTGATGCTGACCTGGACGTTCGCAAGGCCGGAGGTGGCGTCGCCGGCCGTGCCGCAGATGTCGGCCGTGCTCGCGGTGCCGCAGCCGGCCAGCCAGCCGCCCGCGTAGGACGACGTCGGGAACGTGATCGCCACCGTCGGGGCGGTGTTGTCGAGCGTCACGGTCTGGCTGGTGCTCGTGGTGGCGTTCCCGGCCAGGTCGGTCACGGTCACCGTCCACGTCTTGCTGGTCCCGGTGAGCGAGGCGTTGGCCGCGAGCGCGGCGCTGGCGTATCCGCGGGCGACGCCGGCGACGGTGCAGCCCGAGACGCAGGCCGGGAGCGCGACGGCGGTCTGGCCGGTGGTGATGTTCGAAACCTTGGCGGTGACCGAGTAGACGCCACCGGCGTCCGCGGCGTTCGTGTAGGCGATGTATGTCGCGCCCTGGGCGATGTAGCCGGGGATGCTCGTCGCCGTCGGGGCGATCGCCTCGGCGGCGGCCGTCGGCGCGGTGTTGTCGACCGTGGCCGAGCCGTTCGCGGTGGTGGTGTTGCCCACGCCGTCGGTAGCGGTCACCGCAAAGCTCGCAGCGCCCGCGGGGAGCATGGAGCCGGCCGTCTTGGACGCGCTCTTGTAGCCGTAGGTCACGCCGCCCACGGTGCAGCTCGTGGTGCAGGCGGAGAGGGCGAGCGCCGTCACCCCGCTCGTGAACGTGTTGACGTTCGCCTTCACGGACGAGATCCCGGTCGGATCCGAGGCGTTGGCGTAGACGACGTAGGCGCCGCTCTTTCGCAGCCAGCCCGCGGCGTTCGTGGTCGTGTTCGCGACCGCGACTGCGGAGACGGTCGGCCCGGTCGCGTCGACCGTCACGGAGTAGCTGCCGGTCGTCGCGTTCGCGGCCTTGTCCGTCGCCGTCAGGCTGAAGGCCGTCGGCCCGGCCGCGATCGATGCGCCGGCCGTCTTGGACGCGCTCTTCCAGCCGTAGGTGACGCCGTTGAAGGTGCAGGTCGTGGTGCAGGCCGAGAGGGCGGCCGCCGTCTGGCCGGAGGTCAGGGCGCTCAGATCGGCGGTGACCGTGGCGAGGCCGCCCGTGTCGGCGGCGTTGGCATAGAGGACGTAGTTGTTGCCCGGCTTCAGATAGCCCGGATCGCTGGGCGTCGTGTTCACGACGACGGCGCCGGTGACCGTCGGCACGGTCGAGTCGATGGTCACGCTCGCCGCACCGGTGGCCGTGTTCCCGGCCTTGTCGGCCGCGGTCAGGCCCACCGAGGCGCTGCCGTCGGCGATGGCCGACCCGGCGGTCGTGGCCGCGCTCTTGTAGCCGTAGGAGACGCCGCCGACCGAGCAGGAGGACGTGCACGCTGGCAGCGACAGCGACGTCGTACCCGGCGTCAGGCTCGAGACGTTGGCCGTGATCGTCGCGATGCCGCTCGCCGGCGAGCCGGCGTCCGTGGCGTTCGCGTAGACCGTGTAGCTGCCCGACCGGCGCACCCAGCCGACGGTGGCGGGCGAGGCCATCGCGACGACCGCGGCCGTGACGGAGGGATTGGTCGAGTCGACGATCGCCGGGTAGCTGACGGTCGTCCCCAGGTTGTTGGCGTTGTCCTGGCTCCAGACCCCGTAGGAGAGCGTGCCCTGGGCCAGCCCGGCATCTGCGGTCAGCGGCGCGGTCGACCAGCCGTAGGTCGTCGCTCCGATGGTGCAGCCCGTGGTGCAGCGCGAGAGCGACACCGACGTCGAGCCGGCCCTGAGCGCCGAGACGTTGGTGCGCACCCAGGCGATCCCGGACACGCCCGGATCGACGACGTTCGCGTAGACGACGAACGCCGCCCCGGGCTTGATCGCGCCGCCCGCAGCGGTGGCCCCCTGCGGGGCGATGGTGCTGCCGGTGACGCTCGGTGCGTGGAAGTCGATGCTCGCCTTCGCCGCGCCGGCCCCGCCCCCTGGCAGGTGCCACGTGGCGGACGCAGTGGTCACGCCGGCGAGGAACACCACCAGGAGCACGAGGCTTCGGCGAGGGTGCAGCAGGCCCTTGAGGCGGGCGCGCATCGGAACGGCCTTATGCGCTTGCGGCCGTGGCGGTCAGGTAGACCGTGAACGTCGCTCCCTGGCAGGAATCGTTCGCGCCAGAGCCCATCGTGATGGAGCTCGCGGCGTCGACGTCGAGCGAGGAGCTGGCGGAGATGTCCCAGCCGCTGCCGCCGTTGGTGGCGGTGGTGAACGACAGGGAGCCCAGGTTGCAGCCGCTGTGGCCGGCATCGACCGCGAAGCCGTTCTGGCCCTGGGTCGTGTCGAGCGCGATGCTGCTGACGTGCACGGGGAAGGGGTTGGTGTTCCCGACCGACGTGTCCACGTCGGCGGTCGCACCCGGATAGAGAACGCCGCTGGCCGAGCCGGCGGTGAGCGTCAGGCCCTGCGCGGAAGCGGCCGACGCAGTGCCGGAGCCGCTGCCGTTGACCGTCCAGGCCGCATAGGCGGCGCCACCGGCGATGGCGAGACCGATGACAGCCGTCACGGCGAAGCGCACGAGACGTTTCCGATTCATGGGATCCTCTTGAGAAGGGGGGAAGGAAGCCCGTCCGCTCCCAGGCGGGGAGCAGACGTCCTCTTCACCAATCGGCTGCCGACCGGTATAGACCGATACCGAGAACGGGGGATTCCCTGCGGTGCGCCCGGCCCGCACCGGCCGGTGCGGTGATCACGCACCGAATCTGGTGCGGCGTTTCCGCACCGTTTGGTACGATATCTCCGCACCATGCTGACCGACACGAACCCGTTCATCTACTCGCATCCGATCGCGCCGGACGACGTCATCGACCGCGACGCCGAGACCGGGCAGCTGCTCGCCGCCGCGGTCGGCGGTCACTTCGTGCGCCTGTACGCGCCCCGCAAGTACGGCAAGACGAGCCTGCTGCGGCGCGTCCTGCGCGACGCCGAGCGGCGCGAGCGGATGATCCCGATCCTGGTCGACCTCTACGGCGTGCTCTCGATCGCGGACGTCGCCATCCGCTTCGAGCGCGCCTACGCCCGCCAGCTCAAGGGCAAGGCCCGCGCCCGGATCGAGGAGTTCCTGCAGACCACCGGCCTCGGCCTCTCCCTCGGCGCGCTCGGGATCAGCGCCCGCCTCCAGGTCGAGCCGCGCACCGATCCGCTGCCGGCGCTGCACGCGCTGCTCGACCTGCCCCTGCGGCTCGAGGAGGGCGGCGCATTCCGGGCCCTCGTCGTCCTCGACGAGTTCCAGGACGTCACCCGGGTCGAGGGCATGGACGCGCTGCTGCGCAGCCACATCCAGTTCCAGGGCGAGGTGGCGTCGTTCGTGTTCGCGGGCTCCGAGCCGGGGCTCATGCGCGAGCTCTTCGAGGTGCGCGATCGGCCGCTCTACGGCCAGGCCGTGCCGATGCGGCTCGGCCGGCTGGCAGACGCCGACATCGCGGCCTACGTCGCCGAGCGCTTCCGCGAGTCGGGCCGAAGCGTCGGCGAGGCGGCAAACCCGCTCGTCGCCTCGGCCAGGGGCCACCCCCAGCGGGCGATGCTGCTCGCCCACCGGCTGTGGGAGGAGGTGCCGCCCGAGGGCACCGCCGGCCTGGCGCACTGGGCGCGCGCCCACGCCGCCGCCCTCGCCGAGCTCGCGGCCGAGTTCGACGCCGGCTGGCGCCACCTCTCAACCAACGAGCAGAAGGCGCTTCGCTCGCTGGCCGCCACCGGCGGCTCGCCGTTCCAGACCCGCGTGCTCGAGGGCCTCGGCCTGGCCAAGTCGAGCGCGCGCTCGGCCCTGGTGGCGCTCCAGGCGAGCGCCCTCGTCGAGCGCGAGGGCGATCGCTACGCGCTCACAGACCCGCTTTTCGAGGAGTGGATCGCCGGTCTGCGCGACACCGGCGAGCACGGATCGGATGGGCCGTGAAGGGATCGAACCTTCGACCTTGGGATTAAGAGTCTCCGACCGCCCGTAACACCGCGTATCGCCGCGTGCCGCTAGTCCGCTCAACCATGCGGGCTAGCTGCCGTCGGCATGCCTGCTCGTATCGCCCAGCATCGCCCCCGCACGCGCCATCCGTTAGCAGGCCGCTCGCAGGCGGCCTCCCTCGACCCCCAGCGTCCCTTCTAGCCACCGGGACGAGGAGCTTCAGGCGGTTTCGCGGAGGCGGTGATGCCAGCCGACCGAGGCGGCCAGCATCGACGTCACGAGTTGATTCAGGCTGACGCCCTCCCGCTCCGCCTCGTGGGCTAGATCGCCGTGGAGGCTCTTGGGCAGTCGGAGCAGGAACCGTCCGCTGTAGCTCTGCTCACTCCGCGGGGCCGGGATGTCGCGGCCGTCCTCGAGTGCCACGCTGATCCACGCCGTCATGGCGTCGCGGATGCTCGCCTCGAGCTCGTCGAGCGCGTCGACCTGGGTGATGCAGCCGGGGAGCTCTTCGACTTCTGCGACCCAACCGGTGCGGCCGTCGTCATCGTGGTCGGGGGTTAGTTCGATGGTGTACGGGAGGCCCAGGTAGTCGTCGATGTTCATTGAAGCACCTCCTCTATGGCTCGTATCGCCTTGCTGACGTACGTCGGCAAGAGTGGATTTCGGGGGTCGATGACAAGTGGGAAGCGCCTGGCTGGGTGCGTGTAGACCCAGTGGTCGCCCTTCCCGTAGCGGTGGTCGAATCCCGCCTCGGACAGAAGTGCGTGCATCTCGTCTGGGGGGACGCTGCGTCGGCGGGTCTTGAGTGAGTCGAGCTTTTCCTCGATCGTCACGCGTTGATACTACCCCTAGTATCGCCAGACTGCAAGGGGAGTGCGCCCCCCGGACGGGGGAAATGGCTCGTTCACATGGCCGGCCGGCTCGCAACGGGCATGCGAAGAGGCACCACCCCGAGCGTACGATGTTACGCTCGCGTTGCGGGGGGTTCGCATGGCGAAGCAGCGAGCGTAACATCGCGCGCGGACGGAGAAGAAAGCACGGCCGCCTCCGGGCGGACGCCAACATCTCTTGCAGCTAAGCGTCCACCCCAAGCTCGTGGCCGACCGGCTCGGGCACGGCGACCCCGCGCTCATCTGCGCGTCTACAGCCACGTGATCCCGGCCGTCCAGGAGACGGTTGCGGCGCTCGCAGCCGACCTGATCGCGAGCTCGGGCGAGTGAGCGGGACGCCACACTTTCGTCCCGCTACATGTCCCGCCCTGAGCGGGCGCCTAACATGTCCCGCGCTGAGCGCCCGCGTTAGCAGGGCGTTCGCAACGGCCGCATACCGCGCCGTCGGCCAGCCCAGCCGACAGCCCGGAAACGGCAAGGTTGAGCCGCAAACGGGCATGGGCCGTGAAGGGATCGAACCTTCGACCTTGGGATTAAGAGTCCCCTGCTCTACCAGCTGAGCTAACGGCCCCGGGTCGGCCAGTCTACCAACGCGTCCCCGCACCGCCGCACCGCCGGACCCGCTATCCTGCCGCGCCGGTGCGGGCAGACTCCGAAACCTTCTTCCGAGACCTCCTCGAGGCCGCAGGGCCGTCGGGCGACGAGCGCGAGGCCGCTGCGGTCTGGCGCAGGTACGCGTCCGGCTTCGCCGACGTCCACGGCGACGCGCTCGGCTCCTGCTACGCCACCGTGAACCCTGACGGCAAGCAGTCGGTGGCCGTGCTGGGCCACATCGACGAGATCGGACTGGTCGTCACCCACATCGACGACGAGGGCTACCTGTGGTTCCGCGGCGTCGGCGGCTGGGTGGCGGCGGTGCTCGTCGCCCAGCGCATCCGCATCCTCACCAAGGACGGCCCGATCACCGGCGTGGTCGGCCAGAAGGCGCCGCACCTGACCGATCAGGAGGAGCGCGACAAGCCGCTCAAGGTGGACCAGCTCTGGATCGACATCGGCGCGGCGGACGGCGACGACGCCCGCGCCCGGGTGCAGGTCGGCGACCTGGCCGTGCTCGAGGTGCCCATCGTCGACCTGGTCGGCTCGCGGATCGCCAGCCGGGCGGTCGACAACCGCGCCGGCGCGTTCGTGGCCGCCGAGGCCGCCCGCCTCTACGCCGAGAAGCCGGGGACGTGGAAGCTGGTCGGCGTCGGCTCGGTGGGCGAGGAGACGAGCTTCTCCGGCGCCTACACGTCGGCGTTCGGGCTCGACCCCGACGCGGCGCTCATCATCGACGTCACCCACACGTCCGACCAGCCCAACGTGCCCAAGCGCAAGGTGGGCGAGATCAAGCTCGGCGGCGGGCCGGTCATCGAGCGCGGCTCGGGCGTCCACCCGGTCATGTTCGACCTGATCGGCGAGGTGGCGAAGGCCGAGGGCATCCCCGTCCAGTTCGGCGCGTCGTCCGGCTCGACCGGCACGGACGCCGACGCGGTCAAGCTGAGCCGCGCGGGGATCCGCTGCGGCGTCGTCAGCGTGCCGAACCGCTACATGCACTCGCCGAACGAGATCGTCGACCTCGGCGACCTCGAGGCCGTGGCGGCCCTGATCGCCGCGGTCTCCCGCAGGCTCGACGACCTGCCCGCCATCTCGTAGTTCCGCATACGATACGGCCGTGCGCAGGCTGCTCATCATCGCGGCCATCGTCGCGGGGACGGCCGCCGTGGCCGGCATCGTGGTCTACGGCCAGATGCACATGTCGCTCCTGACCGACCGCAGGGCAACGCCGATCAAGACGGCCGACCGAAAGCCGGCGCCGGCGTTCGATCGCGCGGCGCTCACGGGACAGCCGGTCGACCTGCGCCGGTTCACCGGCAAACCGGTCGTCATCAACTTCTTCGCCAGCAACTGCGCCCCCTGCCGGCAGGAGGCCGCCGGCCTGGCCAAGCTCGGGCGCGACTTCGGCTCGAAGGTGCAGATGGTCGGGATCGCGATCGACGACACCCGCCCGGGCACCATGCACTTCATCTCCCACTACCACTGGACGTGGCCGATCGTCTTCGACCAGGACGACGACCTGGCCTACAAGTTCGGGCTCTACGGCAAGCCGACCACGGTGGTCGTCGACCAGCAGGGCCGGATCGCCTGGCAGCACGCCGGCAAGATCGGCACACAGCCGATCGCCCAGGTGCTCGACGCGCTGCTGCAGGCCTGACGGCACCTCCCGCCGGTAGTCTGGCGGCGCCATGAAGGTCGTCTCCGTCGTCGGCAACCGGCCGCAGTTCATCAAGGCGGCGCCGCTCGCGGCCGCGCTGGGGCAGGTGTCCGACCACGTGCTCGTGCACACGGGCCAGCACTACGACGCCGAGCTCTCGCAGGTGTTCTTCGACGAGCTCGGCCTGGCGCCGCCCGACCACGAGATCGAGGCCGGCTCGGGCAGTCACGCCGTCCAGACGGCGGCCATGCTCACGGGCCTCGAGCCGGTCCTCGCCGGCGAGCGGCCCGACCTGGTGCTCGTCTACGGCGACACGAACTCGACCCTGGCCGGGGCGCTCGTCGCCGCCAAGCTGCAGCTGCGCCTCGGGCACGTCGAGTCGGGCCTGCGCTCGTTCGACCGGGCCATGCCGGAGGAGGTGAACCGGGTCGTCGCCGACGTCGTCTCCGACCTGCGCTTCTGCCCCAGCGAGACCGCCGTCGCGAACCTGGCCGCCGAGGGGATCACGGAGGGCGTCCATCTGGTCGGCGACGTGATGGTGGACGTCGCCCGCACGTTCGGGCCGGCGGCCCGCCGCACGGGCATCGTGGCGCGGCTCGGCCTCGAGCCGGGCGGCTACGCCCTCGTCACCGTCCATCGCCAGTCGAACACCTCCGCGGAGGCCATGCCGGCGCTCGTCGAGGTGCTGGAGACGCTCGGGCGGCCGGCCGTCTTCCCGATCCACCCGCGCACCCGGGCGGCGCTCGAGGCGGCCGGGCTGCTCGGCCGGGCCGAGGCGGCGGCGACGCTCACCCCGCCGCTCGGCTACCTCGAGTTCACCGCGCTGCTCCTCTCGGCCGGCGTGTGCCTGACCGACTCCGGCGGGGTGCAGAAGGAGGCGTACCTGCATTCGGTGCCGTGCATCACCCTGCGCGACACGAGCGAGTGGGTGGAGACGATCGAGCTCGGCTGGAACCGCCTCACGGGCGGCCTGGACGCAGCGGCGGTCGCGACGACCCTGGCCGGGCTCGAGCTCCCCGCGACTCACCCGCCGCTCTACGGCGACGGCGACGCGTCCGCCCGCATCGCCGAGGTCGTGGCAGCCTCGCCGTTAGCATCCTGGCCGCCATGAGCACAGACATCGCCATCATCGGCGCCGGCTACGTGGGGCTGCCGCTCGCCGTCGAGTTCGCCCGCGCCGGCCGCACGGTGGCCTGCATCGAGGCCGACCCGCGCAAGGTCGAGGCGATCGGGCGAGGCGAGAGCTACGTCGAGGACGTGCCCGGCGCCGACCTGGCCGCGCTCGTCGCGGCCGGCACGCTCTCGGCGACCGGCGACTTCGCGGCGGTGGCGGGTGCGGACGCCGTCCTGATCTGCCTGCCGACGCCGCTCTCGCGAAACCGCGAGCCTGATCTCTCGATCGTCACCGCCGCGGCCCACGAGATCGCCCGCCACATGCGGACCGGCCAGCTGGTCGTGCTCGAGTCGACCACGTATCCGGGGACGACGCGCGACGTGCTGCGGCCGGTGCTCGAGGCCGGCGGCCTCGTCGCCGGGAAGGACTTCAACCTGGCGATGTCGCCGGAGCGGATCGACCCCGGCCGCACCGACTACACCATCCGCACGACGCCGAAGGTGGTCGGCGGGCTGACCCCGGCCTGCCTCGACCGCGCGCTCGAGGTCTACCGGGCCTGCTGCGAGCACCTCGTGCCGGTGAGCTCGTGCGAGGCGGCCGAGCTGACGAAGCTCCTCGAGAACATCTTCCGGTCGGTGAACATCGCCCTCGTGAACGAGCTCGCGATGCTGTGCGACCGCATGTCGCTGAACGTGTGGGAGGTCGTCGCGGCCGCCGCGTCGAAGCCCTACGGGTTCATGCCCTTCCAGCCCGGGCCGGGCCTGGGCGGGCACTGCCTGCCGATCGACCCGTTCTACCTGTCGTGGAAGGCCCGTGAGCTCGACTTCCCGACGGAGTTCATCGAGCTCGCCGGAAAGGTGAACCAGCACATGCCTTACTACTGCGCCGAGCGCGTCGGCCGGGCGCTCAACGGGCACAGAAAGGCGGTCGCCGGGAGCACCGTGCTGGTGCTGGGCGTGGCCTACAAGGGCGACGTCGGCGACCTGCGCGAGTCGCCGGCGCTCAAGCTGATCGAGCTGCTGCGCGAGCGCGGGGCGGACGTCGTCTACCACGACCCGTTCGTCCCCGACCTGGGCGAGGAGGGCCTCGACCTGGCCTCGGCGCCGCTCACCGACGAGCTGCTGGCGGGCGCCGACATCGTCTGCGTGGTCACCGCCCACTCGGGCATCGACTACGCCCGCGTGGCCGGCCGGGCCCAGCTCGTGCTCGACCTGCGAAACGCGGTGCCGGCCGCCGACGAGCGGGTCGTGAAGCTGTGAGCGCGCCCGTCACCGTGGGGATGGTGGGCCTGGGCGGCTGGGGCAAGAACCTGCTGCGCAACTTCGGCACCCTGCCGGGCGCCGACCTGCGCTGGTGCTGCGACGCCGACGAGGCGACCCGGGCCGCTCACGCACCCGCCCACCCCGGCGCCCGCTTCACTGCGAGCTACGACGACCTCCTGGCCGACCCCGACCTCCAGGCGGTCGTGCTCGCGACACCGGTGCCGACCCACTTCGAGCTCGCCCGCCGGGCGATCCTCGCCGGCAAGCACGTACTGGTCGAGAAGCCGATGACGTGGACGGCAACCGAGGCCCGCGAGCTGCGCGACCTCGTGGCCGGAAGCGGGCTCGTGCTGATGGTCGACCACCTGCTGCGCTTCCATCCCGGGGTCGAGAAGCTGCGCGAGCTGATCGACAGCGGCGAGCTCGGCGACGTGCGCTACGTGTACGGCAACCGGCTCAACCTGGGCCGTATCCGGCCCGACGAGAACGTGCTCTGGTCGCTCGGCGTGCACGACATCTCCGTCGTCCTGCACCTGATCGACGCCGAGCCGGTGGAGGTGTGGGCGCGGGGCGAGTCGTACGTGCAGCCCGACGTCGAGGACGTCGCCTTCGCCTACGTCCGCTTCGCCTCGGGCCAGATCGGCCACCTGCACCTGTCCTGGCTCGACCCGCACAAGATGCGCAAGATGACGGTGATCGGGTCGCGCAAGATGGCCGTCTTCGACGACATGGAGCCCGACCGCAAGGTGACCGTCTACGACAAGGGCGACGTGCAGACCCCGGCGGGCCGGATCTCGACCCACACCGGCGACATCTGGGTGCCCCGGATCGACCCGCGCGAGCCGCTCGCGATCGCCTGCAGCCACTTCCTCGAGGCCGTCGCGACCGGGACGCCGGCGCGCACGGACGTCGACGAGGGCGTGCAGGTCGTCGAGGTGCTGGAGGCGATGCAGACCTCGCTCGAGCGGGGCGGGGAGACCATCTCCCTGGGAGCGGCGGCGCGGTGATGTGGGCGCCGGGCGAGGCTCCCGGGCTCGTGCTCGGCGACGGCGCGCAGGTAGGGGACGGCGTGCTCGTCGGCGCGAACGTGACCATCCACGAGGGCACGGTGCTCGGCCCCGGCTGCAGCGTCGGCGACAACGCCGTCCTGGGTCGCCGCCCGGTGCTCTCGGCCCGCTCGACCGCCCGCCGCGACGATGAGCTCACGCCTCTGCGGATCGGCGCCGAGACCCGCATCTCGGCCGGGGCCGTGCTCTCGGCCGGGACGGTGATCGGGAGGGCTTGCGTCGTCGGCGACCTGGCGACCGTCCGCGAGCGCTGCGCGATCGGCGACGGCGTCGTCATCGGCCGCGGTGTCTGCATCGAGAACGACACGGCCATCGGCGCGGGGACGAAGATCCAGACGAACGCCTACATCACGGCCTACTGCACGCTCGAGGACCACGTCTTCATCGCCCCCTGCGTCGTCACCACGAACGACAACTTCATGGGCCGCACCGAGCGCCGCCGCGCCCTGATCAAGGGCCCGACGATCCGTCGCGGCGCCCGCGTGGGCGGCGGGGCGACGCTGCTTCCCGGGATCGAGGTCGGCGCGGAGGCGTTCGTCGGCGCCGGCGCCATCGTCACCCGCGACGTCCCGGCGGGCAAGGTCGTCGTCGGCGTGCCGGCGCGGGTGCTGCGCGACGTGCCCACGGACGAGCTGCTCGACGCGTAGGCGTCAGGGGATCACGAGCGCGGGCGAGTGGCCGCGCCGGTGCGTGGCGTCGCCGACGTAGTGCACCCGCCACGTGCCGGTCGTGACGGCGGTCGTGAAGGCGGCGTGGCCCTTCTGCCCGGCGGTCTTCGACTCGACCGGCACCCAGCCGGACGTGGTGTGCTTGTAGAGCATGAGGGTCTCGCCCGGCAGGGCCGGATACATCGACGCCCGGAAGTGCCCGGCGGTGACCGCGAGCGTGAGCGCCGGCTGGATCGCGACGCTCACCCGCGGCGACACGGCCTTGCCGGCCGAGACGAGCCGGTAGGAGCGGTCGGCGGTCGGGTGCAGCGACAGCGTGAAGTTGCCCTTCGCGCCCAGCGGGACGTGCGCGAGCGCCACCTGCCAGGGGCCGGTCGGCGTCGTTCGCCGCTGGAGCGTGACGCCGCCGGTCGGCCGTGGCCAGGCCCGGCCGGTGAGGTGGAACGACCGGCCGGCGACCGACGTGCGCGGCACCACCAGGGTGCGCTGGAGGACGCGGAAGTAGTTCGAGCGCAGGCCCATGCGGCTCTGCACCGTGGGGCCGGAGAGCGTCGAGGTGCCGCCCGACGAGGTGACGCCGAGGTCGAGGATGCGCTGCGACGGGCCGTCGATGGTCATCGCCACCGAGCCGACGACGCCCGCGAGCCCGAGCGCCTTCGCCAGGCCCGCCGGGGTGTAGGTGGCGACCGGCCAGTCGTGGTTCGGGTTGGCACCGCCCGCCGCGTCGTAGCGGTCGACGACCGGCACGAGGTAGGGCTGGCCGGTGGACGTGCCCCAGGCGGCCTGCTCCGACGCCGTGCGCCCGCCCGAGCTGGACGAGAAGAACGTCGTTGCGACCGTGTGCTTGTACCAGACCACCCGGTGGACGGTGGCGGTGACCGCGGCCGTCGATGCGGCCGCCTCGTGCTCGATCGGCCCGTACACCTGGCTTCGGGTGTCGGAGTAGGCGTCGAAGATGCCGGACGGGTTGCGGGTGGAGACGGCGTAGGAGCGGGCCGCGACGGCCTGCGCCTTCAGCGCCGGCGCCGGCCACGACGCGGGCATCTCGCTGGGGACGACGCCGCGCAGGTACTTCTCGAGGCCGACCACGTCGACGCAGAGCAGGCTCGAGCCCGAGATCAGCACGCGGAACGATCCGTGCCAGTGGTCGCCCGCGAAGCCGATGCCGGCGGAGTCGTTCAGCTGCAGCGGCCGCGCGCCGGGGCTGATCGTGACCGGAGCGACCAGCCCCTTGGTCACGGCGCCGGTGGCGCGGCTGACGAGCTGGAGGTGCCCGGCCGAGCCGCCCCGCTGGAGGTGATAGAGGCCGGCTGTGAGCTTCTTGCTCGTGCCGGCGGCGTCGCGGAGCGTCATCCCCGACGACGCACCAAAGTGCACCGCGGGGCCGGACGAGAGCAGCACGCGCTCGGTCACCGAGGCGGGCAGCGGCCCGATGTGGGTGCCGGTGAAGTAGTGGCCGAGCATCTGCACATAGCTCCAGCCGTGCTCGGCGTAGCCGAGGGCACCGTACTGGGACATGCCGATGCCGTGGCCCCAGCCGTGTCCCGTGAGGGTGAACACGGTCGACGCCTGCGCGGGGGCCGGCAGGAGGAGCGCGGCCGTCGCCGCGACACATGCTGCGAATCGTCGCGTCATGCCGACACCATCGGCACCAGGGTACAAGGACTGGAGTTATGCGCGGGTAAAGATCGCCCCGGTGTGCCCGCCGTCACCCGGACGCAGGCGGGCCGCCATCTACACCGGTCAAAGGAACGGCCGATAACCTGCGCACAATGGGCCGTCTCCGATCGCTACCGACGCCCGTGCGCACCGTGCTGGACACCGTGATCACGCTGGCGGTGGCGGTGGCGATCGCATGGCTCGGCCAGGCGTTCGTCGTCAAGCCCTACCGCGTGCCGACGCCCAGCATGGTGCCCACGCTCGAGCCGGGCGATCGCGTGCTCGCCGACCGGCTCAGCCTCGACTTCTCCAGTCCCAGCAGGGGCGAGATCATCGTGTTCCACCCGCCGCACTGCACGGCCGGCCACAACGACTCGTCCGGCGTGTGCACCGCGCCGCAGCTGCGCCTGCGCAACGGCCTCGCGGGCACGACGTTCGTGAAGCGGGTCATCGGTCTGCCCGGCGAAACGGTGTGGGCGCAGGGCGGCCACGTCTGGGTCAAGGATCCGGGCAAGAAGCCGGCGCGGCTGAACGAGCCCTACACCCACGGCCAGCCGACGACCAACCTGCCGCACACGCCGATCCCGTCGGGCTACTACCTGATGCTCGGCGACAACCGCCGCATCTCCGAGGACTCGAGGATCTGGGGGCTCGAGCCCCGCGACGGCATGATCGGCATCGCCCGCGTCCGCTACTGGCCGCTTGGCCGCATCGGCATTCTTTAGCCGTGGGGGAACCACTGGTTCCCCCACGAGCCCCTCCTTCGGGGCAGCCGCCACGCCTGATCGCTCCGGCGAGACGCGGTCTCGCCTCCGCCACGGCTTGCCCGTGAGCGGGCGGGGACGCCACCCGGCATGGCGGACGCAACCGCGTCAGTAGAATCACGCTCCCCGAGAAGGAGTACGACCTTGCGGTTGCGGCGTTCCTGCCTGGCGGTGCCGGGCTCATCCGAGAAGATGCTCGCCAAGGCGGCGACGCTGCCCGCCGACCAGGTCTTCCTCGACCTCGAGGACGCCGTCTCGCCGCTCGAGAAGGAGGCGTCGCGGGCGACCGTCGTCTCGGCTCTGAACACGCACGACTACTCGGGCAAGACCCGGGTCGTGCGGGTGAACGGCGTCACCACCCAGTGGTGCCTGGGCGACATCATCGAGGTCGTGAGCGGGGCCGGCGAAAACCTCGACTGCCTGATGATCCCGAAGGTCGAGGACGCCTCCCAGCTGCACTTCGTCGACCACCTGCTGACACAGCTCGAGACACAACACGGGATCGAGCACCGGATCGGCATCGAGGCCCAGATCGAGAACGCCCGCGGGACGCTCAACCTGCGCGAGATCGTCACGGCGACCGACCGTATCGAGACCATCATCTTCGGCCCGGGCGACTACGCCGCCTCGATCGGCGTGGCCGCGCTCGTGATCGGCTCGATCGACCCGGATTATCCCGGCGACCAGTGGCACTACGTGCTCTCGAAGATCGTGACGACCGCCCGCGCGTACGGCCTGCAGGCGATCGACGGGCCGTACACCGACATCAAGAACGTCGACGAGTACCGCCGCCTGTGCAACCGCGCCCGGCTCGTCGGCTTCGACGGCAAGTGGGTGCTGCACCCGTCCCAGGTCGAGGTCGCGAACGAGGTCTTCATGCCGACGCAGGAGCAGTTCGACGCGGCCCGGCGGCTGCTCGACGCCTACCACCACGCCACCCACGTCGAGCGCCGCGGCGCGGTCATGCACGAGGGCCAGATGATCGACGAGGCGTCGCGCAAGATCGCCGAGCAGGTGGTCGCCCGCGGCGAGGCGGCGGGCATGGTCGCCCGGGTCACGGCGTGAGCAGCGTTCTCGACGAGCTGACCGATGACCAGCGCGAGATCGTCGGACTGGTGCGCCGGTTCGTCGACGAGCAGGTCATCCCGGTCGCGTCGGAGCACGAGCACGCCGACACGTTCCCGGACGAGATCGTCGCCGGGCTGCGCGAGCTTGGCATCTTCGGCTTCACGATCCCCGAGCAGTACGGGGGCCTCGGCCTCGACCTGACCACCTACGCGCTCGCGGTGTGCGAGCTCTCCCGCGGCTGGATGAGCGTCTCGGGGATCATCAATACGCACTTCATCGTGGCCGACATGCTGATGCGCGACGGCACCGACGAGCAGCGCGAGCGCTTCCTGCCGCGCATGGCCACGGGCGAGCTGCGCTGCGCCTTCTCGATGACCGAGCCCGAGTGCGGTTCGGACGTGCAGGCGATCCGCTCGCGGGCGGTGCGCGACGGCGACGACTACCTCCTGAGCGGCCAGAAGATGTGGGTCACGAACGGCCTTCGCAGCGGCATGGTGGCGACGCTCGTGAAGACCGACCCCGAGGCCGATCCGCCCCACCGGGGCATGAGCTGCCTGCTGGTCGAGAAGGAGCCGGGCGCCGCGCGGGACGGCGGCCTCGAGATCCCGCCCCAGCTGCAGAAGCTCGGCTACAAGGGCGTCGAGACCACCGAGCTCGTCTTCTCGGACCACCGCGTGCCGGCGGCGAACCTGCTCGGCGGCCAGGAGGGGCGCGGCTTCCAGCAGATGATGTCGGGCATCGAGGTCGGCCGGGTGAACGTCGCCGCCCGCGGCGTCGGCGTCGCCCAGCGCGCCTTCGAGATCGCCATCCGCTACGCCCAGGAGCGGCAGGCGTTCGGCCGTCCGATCGCCCGCCACCAGGCGATCCAGTTCAAGCTGGCCGACATGGGCACGAAGATCGAGGCCGCCCGCCTGCTCATGCTCTCGGCGGCGCGCAAGAAGGACGCCGGCGAGCGCTCCGACGTCGAGGCCGGCATGGCCAAGCTCTTCGCGACCGAGATCTGCAACGAGGTGGTCGAGGACTCCCTGCGCATCCACGGCGGCTACGGCTACTCGAAGGAGTACGAGATCGAGCGTCTCTACCGCGACGCGCCGCTGCTCCTGATCGGGGAGGGCACGTCGGAGATCCAGAAGCTCATCATCGCCCGCGGCCTGCTCGCGAGGAATCCCCTGTGAGCCGCGAGATCGACGCCCGGGAGACGCGCTTCGGCCGCTACCTGGAGGACTTCCAGGTCGGCGACGTCTACAAGCACTGGCCCGGCAAGACCATCACCGAGGCCGACGACCACCTGTTCTGCATGATCACGATGAACCACCATCCGCTGCACACCGACGCCCACTAC
>DASUHM010000019.1 GCA_036273515.1 Gaiellales bacterium | reverse complement strand
TCACCCACGACGTCGACATCCCCTGGCGCTGGAGCCGGCCGCAGGCGCTGCGCGGCGCCGCCGCCCGGGCCCGGGCCGCGGCCCGGGAGCGGCGCGCGCGCGACGTGTTCGCCGAGGCGGCGGGCCTGGCCGCGGCGCCGGTCAGGCGGCTCACCCGCACCGACCCGAACTGGTCGTATGAGCGCATCGCCGAGATCGAACGCGCGCACGGCGGCCGCTCGACCTACTTCGTCATGGCCGGCCACGGGCACGCCGCCGACGGGCCCGATCCGGCCGCCTACGACCGGCTGCGTCCGGCGATCGTCGCCCAGATCGCCGCCCAGGGCGACGAGGTCGGCCTGCACCCGAGCTACCTGACCTCCGAGCGGCCGCAGCTGCTCGCCGAGGAGCGGGAGCGGCTGGAGGCGCTGACCGGCGGCCGCGTGCCCGGCGTGCGCTTCCACTACCTGCGTCACGACACCCACGCGACCCTGCCCGAGTTGGACGGGGTCGGCTTCACGTACGACTCGAGCCAGGGCTACGGCGACGCGATCGGCCTGCGGGCCGGCTTCTCGTTCCCCTACCGACCCTTCCACCTGGCGGAGCGGCGACCGCTCGACCTGGTCGAGCTGCCGATGGCCGTCATGGATGCGACGCTCGCCGAGCGGCGCTACCTCGGCCTCGAGCCGCGGGCGGGCCTCGCGCGGACGCTGCGGCTGCTCGAGGGGGTGGCCGATGTCGGCGGCACGGTCGCGATCCTGTGGCACACCGACCGCTTCAGCCGCGAGTACGCGCGCGGCTGGGATCGCGTCTACGCCGACGTGCTCGAGTGGGTGGCGGATCGCGGCGGCCGGCTGGTGACGGCCGCGGACGCCGTGGCGGCCTGCTAGCGAGAGCGGCCGTGCGCGCGCCGGCGACGGCGGCGCGACGATGCGGGGGCGGACGGCGCCGGGGCCGGCGCCGGGGTCGGCGACGGGGGAGGCGGTGTGTCTCCGTCCGCGTCCGCGGCGGCCGGCACCGTGACCGGCTCGGGCGCGCGCCGGCGCACCGGCGATGCGACCTCGCCCGAGCGCACCAGGTCGTGCCGGCGCTTGGCGAAGTTGGGCTCGCGCTCGAGGAACATGGCCAGCAGCGGCGCGGCGATGAAGATCGACGAGTAGGCGCCTGACATGATGCCGACGACGAGCGCGAAGGCGAAGTCCTTCAGCGAGCCCGACCCGAAGACGAACAGCAGCACGACCGGGATCAGCGTCACCAGGGACGTGTTCAACGAACGGGTGATCGTCTCGGCCAGCGACTCGTTCACGACCTGCGAGGCCGTGTAGCGGCGCAGGATCGGGATGTTCTCGCGCACGCGGTCGAACACGATCACGGTGTCGTACATGGAGTAGCCGAGCACGGTCAGGACCGCGGCGATCGTGTCTGCCGTGACCACCCTCCCGGCCAGCGAGTAGATCCCGATCGTGAGCAGGATGTCGTGGCCGAGGGCGATCATCACCGGGAGCGCGTACTTCCACTCGAACCGGAACGACACGTAGATGAAGATGATGATCAGCGAGAAGAGCACCGCCAGGTAGGCCGAGTCGAGCACCGACTGGCCGAAGGACGAGCTCACGTCCTGCGAGTCGGTGATCTTGGTCGCCTCGCCGAAGTGCGACTTCAGCTGCGTCAGCAGCTGGTCCTGGGTGCCCCGCGAGAGGAAGTGGGATTCGACCTGGAACTCGGTGAAGTTCGTGCCCTGCTGCGCCCGCGTCGACGTCACCCCCTGCACCTGCGGCTGGTTGATGCCGGCGCTCGTGACGGCGTTCGTGGCCGCGCCGACGGATGCCGGATTCGGCGTCACGAAGGTGAGCTTGCTGCCGCCGGTGAAGTCGATGCCGCGGTTCAGCCCCTGGGTGGCCAGGCTGACGGCGCCGAGGATCAGGATCACGGCCGAGATCGAGAACCAGAGCTTCTTGCGGCCGATGAAGTCGATCTTCTTCCAGCGGTCGCCGGTGCCGATCGAGCCGAGCACCCAGCGGCTGGTCATGAAGTCGAAACCGCCGAGGATGCCCAGCATCGCCCGGGTGAAGACGACGGCCGTGAAGATCGACGTGACGACGCCGATCAGCAGCATGAGCGCGAAGCCCTTGACGCTCGACGTCGCGGCGGCGTACAGCACGCCGGCCGCGATCAGCGTGACGACGTTCGCGTCGATGATCGTGTGGAAGCCGCGCCGGTAGCCGGTGGCGATCGCCGCCCGCATCGACTTGCCGGCGCGCACCTCTTCCTTGACGCGCTCGAAGATGACGATGTTCGCGTCGGCGGCGACGCCGATCGTGAGGATCGTGCCGGCGATCCCCGGCAGGGTCATCGTCACCGGCAGGGCGGCCACGATCCCCGCCAGCAGCACCCCGTAGATGATCAGCGCGATGTCGGCGATCAGGCCGAGGAAGCCGTAGAAGACGAGCAGGAAGATCATCACGAACACGAGGCCCGCGATGCCGGCGATGACGCCGTTTCGGAGCGAGTCCTTGCCCAGCGACGCCGAGACCAGGTTCTGCGAGTACGGCGAGAACTTCACCGGCAGCGTGCCGGACTGGATCTCGAGCGCGATCCGGCTCGCGTCCGACGTCGTCAGGCCGGTGATCTGGCTGCCGGGATTGACGGGGTCGTCGGCGGCGATGCCGTCCGGGAACTGCTGGGGGTTGATCGTCGGCGCGGCGACGAGCTGGTTGTCGACGACGATCGCGTTCGGCAGCGGCCGCCCGGCCTGCAGGCCGGCCTCGGAGATCTGGCGGGTGATCTTGTGGAAGTCGGTGCCGCCGCCGTTCTTGTACTGGAGCGCGACGATGGGCTGGCCGTTCTGGTCGGTGGTCGCCTGTGCGCTCGAGATCTCGTTGCCGGTGACGATCTCGCCGTCGGCCGTCGGCAGGTGGAACAGGTACCAGACCGTCGGCGGCGACTTCGTGGTGGCCTCGGGACAGCCGTTCTGCACGTCGCAGCTGACCGCAGCGTCGCCGGCGGGGACGGCCCGCCAGACGGTGCCGGGCGGCTGGGTGGTCAGGTGCAGGTCGTTCAGGACCTGGCTCTTGCGCGGCTCGATCCGCGACCGGATGCCGCCGCGGCTCACGAGGTTGTGCGTCTTTGCGTTGAAGAGCGCCCAGCCCGCGGGCGTGACGCCCTGCTTCAGGGTCGGCTCGGCGGCCGTCAGCATCGCGTAGAGCGTGCGCGGGTGAGCCGCAAACTGTGAGGCGCGCGAAACCGGCGTCAGGTTCTTGTAGAAGTCGAACGCCTGCAGCTGGCCGGCGACCAGGAGGTTCGCGACGGCGTTCGGATCTTTCACGCCCGGGATCGAGATGTCGATCGTGTTGTCCGCGGTCGAGGTGCGGATCTCGGGCTGGAGGATGCCGCGTGGGTCGATTCGCTTGCGCATGACGTCCGCGGCGTTCTGGAGGTCCGTCGACGAGACGGCGTTGCCGTGGATCGGCCGCGCCTTCAGCACGACCTCGAGGCCTCCGCGCAGATCGAGACCCAGGGTGAAACCGCGCACGGCGACCGTCGCCAGCGCGGCCACCATCAGCGCGATCACCACCGCCAGGATGCCCAGGTTGCGGCGTTTCTCGCTCACGAAGTGGGAAGTGTAGATGGTTTGCCCACCGACTCATGGTGCATGGAGTCGCCGTTTCCCGCCACCTCGGCGCGCAGGTCGGCGAAGCGGCCGGCCGCGATCGCCGCCCTGGCGCGGGCCGCGAGGTCGAGCAGGTGGTGCAGGTTGTGGGTCGAGAGCAGGCGCAGGCCGGTGATCTCCGACTGGGTGACGAGGTGGCGGATGTACGCGCGCGTGAACCCGGTGCAGGCAGGGCACGTGCACCCCTCCACCAGTGGCCGCGGGTCTTTGGCGAAGGCGGCGTTGCGCAGGTTGATGCGGCCGCCGGGGACGAGCGCCGAGCCGGTGCGGCCCATGCGGGTCGGGAGCACGCAGTCGAACATGTCCACCCCGCGGGCGATCCCCTCGATCAGGCCGACCGGGTCGCCGACGCCCATCAGGTAGCGCGGATACCCGGCCGGCAGGAGCTCGGTCGTCGCCTCCAGCGTCTCCATCATCGGCTCGCGCTCCTCCCCCACGGAGAGGCCGCCGACGGCGTAGCCGTCGAAGCCGATGCCGACGATCTCCTCGGCGCTTCGCCGCCGCAGGTCGAGGTCGGTGCCGCCCTGGACGATCCCGAAGCCGAGCTGGCCCTCGGCGCGCGGCTGGGCGCGGCTGCGGGCGGCCCAGATGCCGGTGCGGCGCACCGCCGCCTCGACCCGCGCGCGCTCGACGCCGGCGGGCGGGCACTCGTCGAAGGCCATGGCGATGTCCGAGCGCAGCAGCCGCTGGACGCGCATGGCCACCTCGGGCGTGAAGCGGTGCTGCGAGCCGTCGTAGACCGAGCGGAAGCGGACGCCCTCGTCCTCGATCCGCGTCGCCGTGTGCAGCAGCGAGAAGACCTGGAAACCGCCGGAGTCGGTCAGCACGGGGCCGTCCCAGCCGCTGAAGGCGTGCACGCCGCCCATCTCGTCGATCAGCTCCGCGCCGGGCCGGAAGTAGAGGTGATAGGCGTTTGCGAGCACGATCCGCGCACCGAGATCGCGCAGCTCGGACGGCAGCATGGCCTTCACGCTCGCCTTCGTGCCGACGGGCATGAAGACGGGCGTCTCGACCGGCCCGTGGGCGGTCTCGAGGACGCCCGCACGGGCGCCGCCGTCGGTGGCGGTGAGGCGGAAGGGTGAGCTCACAGCAGCAGCATCGCATCGCCGAAGCTGTAGAAGCGGTACTTCTCCTCGACGGCGGTGCGGTAGAGGCCCCTGGTTTCGTCGGTCCCGGCGAACGCCATCACGAGCGCGAGGAGCGTCGACCGGGGCAGGTGGAAGTTCGTGACGAGCGCGCCGACGGCCCGGAACTCGTGGCCGGGCTCGATCAGCAGGCGGGTGCGGCCTTCCAGCGGGCCGCGCTCCGGCTCGCGCCAGACGGTCTCGAGGACGCGGACGGTCGTGGTGCCGACGGCGACGATGCGCCGATTGGTGCGGCGCGCAGCGTCAATTGCGTCCGCGGCGGCCTCCGTGACGGCGTAGGCCTCGCTGTGCATCGGGTGGTCGTCGAGGTCGGCCTCGGTCGCCGGCCTGAACGTGTCGAGGCCGACGCCGAGGGTCACCTCCACCACCTCGTGGCGGGCGCGCAGGTCGTCGAGCAGCTCGGATGTGAAGTGGAGGCCGGCGGTGGGCGCGGCGGCCGAGCCGGGATGCCGGGCGTAGACCGTCTGGTAGCGCTGCGGATCGGCCGGCTGCTCGTGGATGTAGGGCGGAAGCGGCATCTCTCCGACCCGCTCGAGCGCAGCCGCGATGGGGCCGGGCCCCGTGACGTGTGGCCTCAGCAGGACCCGGCCCTCGTCGAGGTGGCGCTCGATCGTGATCTCGAGCTCGCCGGTGGTCACCGTCTCGCCGTCGCGGAGCCGGCGAGCGGGCCGGGCCAGCGCCTCCCAGCTGCCGTCGGGCTGCGGCTCGAGCAGAAGCACCTCGGCCGCTCCCCCGGTCGCGCGCCGCGCCCGCACCCGCACGGGCAGCACGCGGGTGTTGTTCAGGACGACGAGATCGCCGGGGTCGAGCTCGTCCAGCAGGTCGCGAAAGTGGCGATGGCGGACGGCCCCGGCGGCGCGGTCGTAGACCAGCAGGCGGGCGCTGTCGCGGGGCTCCGCCGCGGTCTGCGCGATCAGCCCGGGCGGAAGGTCGTAGTCGAGGTCGTCGGTGCGCACCGGAGCTCGTAGCGGTTCCGCGCGGGGCCGGGGACGATGTTCAGGTGGTCGGGGCGGATGCGGAACGGCGCCTTCACGCCCGAGACGAAGAGCTCCGCCGGGCCGGCCAGGTACCAGCGCCGGTGCCGCTCGATGACGCGGATGTGGACGTGGCCGTTGCGCCACGAGCCCGTCGCGGTGAAGTCGAGCCGGGCGTTCCCCGTCCCGTCGGCGTTCTGGACCACCGGGCCCTGGACGGTGAAGCCGAAGCCCGTCACCACGCCGAGCTCCTGGCGGACCGTGGAGTTCAGGCGCAGGCACGCGGCCGAGACCCGGAAGGCCGGGCCCTTCGACGCCCGCTCGATCGCGGCGATGCCGATGGCGGCCGACGCGGCCAGTGCGAGCGCGGCGCCGGCGACCAGGGGGATCCAGGGGCGTGCACGCGCATAGGCGGCACGGAAACGCATCCGGGCAAATTAGAGCACGCGCCGCTAGAACAGGCGTGGGTCGCGGGCCGGGGCCGGCAGGCCGAGATGAGCGTACCCGGCGGGCGTCACGACCCGGCCGCGCGGCGTGCGCTGGAGCAGCCCCTGCTGGAGCAGGTACGGCTCGTAGACGTCCTCGAGCGTGTCCGTCTCCTCTCCGATCGCCACGGCGAGCGTCGAGAGCCCGACCGGCCCGCCGGAGAACCGCTCGGCGATCGCGCGCAGGATCTCGCGGTCGATCCGCTCGAGCCCGGCGCTGTCGACCTCGAACAGCTCGAGCGCCTCGACCGCGACGGGGTGCGTGATCTCACCGTCGTGGCGCACCTGGGCGTAGTCGCGCACCCGCCGCAGGATGCGGTTTGCGACCCGGGGCGTCCCGCGTGAGCGGCGAGCGATCTCGTCGGTGCCGCCATCGTCGATGCGCACGCCGAGGATCCGGGCCGAGCGCTGCACGATCCGCCCGATCTCCTCCGCGCCGTAGTAGTCGAGCCGGTGGGTGATCCCGAAGCGGTCGCGCAGCGGCGTCGTCAGGAGCCCCGTGCGCGTGGTGGCGCCGACCAGGGTGAACGGCTTCAGCGGCAGGCGGAGCGAGTGCGCGCCCGGGCCCTGGCCGATCACGATGTCGATGCAGCCGTCCTCCATGGCCGGGTAGAGCAGCTCCTCGATCGCCCGGTTCAGGCGGTGGATCTCGTCGATGAAGAGGACGTCGTCGTTCTCGAGCGCCGTCAGGATCGCCGCCATGTCGGCCTTGCGGTCGATGGCCGGGCCGGACATGACGCGCAGCTCCGATCCCATCTCGGCCGCGATGATGTTGGCGAGCGAGGTCTTGCCCAGGCCGGGCGGGCCGGCCAGGAGGACGTGCTCGCACGGTTCGCCGCGGGTGCGGGCGGCCTCGAGGAAGATGGCGAGCTGCTCCTTGATCTGCTCCTGGCCGATGAACTGGGACAGGTCTTGCGGCCGCAGGGAGTTGTCGAACTCCTCCTCGCCGGGCGCCAGGAGCGCGTCGGGCAGCCGGGACTCGGCCTCGGCGCTCATCCGCCCGCCCCGGCCGGGACGGCGCCGGAGAGCGCGAGCCGCACCCGCTCCTCGACCGGCAGCATGTCGTCGATCGGCCGCAGGGCAGCCTCGGCCTCGGCGATCGACATGCCCAGGCCGACGAGGGCGTCGCGGGCGGCCGTGTGGTCGTCGCCGGCCGGGGCCGGGCCGTCCGGGCCGGACGCGGGCATCGCGAGGCCGCCGACCTTGTCTTTCAGGTCGATCACGACCCGCTCGGCAGTGCGGCGGCCGATGCCGTTGATGCTCGTGAAGAGCGCGTGGTCGCCGGACTGCACCGCGCGCCGGATCTGGTCGGGCTCGTAGCCGGAGACGATGGCGAGGGCGGCCTTGGGGCCGACGCCGGAGACGCCCAGCAGCATCTCGAACAGCGAGCGCTCCGCCTCCGACGCGAATCCGTACAGCAGGAGCGCGTCTTCGCGGACGTGCAGGTGCGTGAGCAGGGTGACCTCGCCGTCGCCGGCGGCGGCCGCGCGCCGGGATGCAGTCGTGGTCGTCGCGAGCCGGTAGCCGACCCCGCCGACGTCGAGGACGGTCGCGCCGCCAGCGCTCGAGACGACTCGGCCGCGCAGCGAGGCGATCATCCCGCCGCCGCCTTGAGCGCGGCATTCGTGCGCGAGGAGTGCGCGTGGCATACGGCGACGGCGAGCGCGTCGGCGGCGTGCTCGGAGGCGGGCGGGCGGTCGAGCCGCAGCGACGCCGTCACCATCCGCTGCACCTGCGACTTCTCGGCGCGGCCGAAGCCGCAGACCGTCATCTTCACCTCGGCGGGCGGATAGCCCGTCGCCGGGATCCCCGCGCGCCCGCAGGCGGTGAGGACGGCGCCGCGGGCATGGCCGACCGAGAGGATCGTGCGCGGGTTGCCGCCGACGAACAGGTCTTCGAGGGCGCACGATGCCGGCCCGTGCCGCGCGATGAGGTCCGTCACCTCGGCGAAGATGTGCACGAGGCGCTGCTCCAGCGGCTCGCGCGCGGACGTGGCGATGACGCCGTGGTCCACGGCCTCCAACCGGCTGCCCTGCACCGTGATGACGCCGTACCCCGTCTCGGCGGTGCCGGGATCGATTCCCAGCAGGATCATGCGCCCACTGTACCGCCCGGAGCGGACGTCAGCCGAACGCCCGTTCGCGCACCAAAAGGGGTCTGACCCCGCCTGGTGCGTCAGCCGGCCACGGCTTCGAGCACGGCCTCCGGGATGTCGAAGTTCGCGTGCACCTCCTGGACGTCGTCCAGGTCTTCCAGCGAGTCGATCAGGCGCAGCAGCTGGCGGGCGCCGGACTCGTCCAGCTCGACCGTCGTCTTCGGCACCATCGTCAGCTCGGCGGAGGTGATCGGGATGCCCGCGGCCTCGAGCCCGTCGCGCACCGCGGCCAGGTCGGTCGGGGCGGTGGTGACCTGCCAGCTCGACTCGTCCTGGCCGACGTCCTCTGCGCCGGCGTCGGCCGCAGCCAGGACGACGTCGTCCTCGCCGGCCTCGTCGGCGGGCACGAGGATCACGCCCTTGCGCTCGAACTGCCAGGCGACCGACCCGGGCGTACCCAGGCTCGAATTCGACCGCGTGAACATCGAGCGGACGTCCGCGGCGGTGCGGTTGCGGTTGTCGGTGAGCGCCTCGACGATGATCGCGACCCCCTCCGGCCCGTAGCCCTCGTAGGTCACGGCCTCGTAGGCGTCGGCGTTCTCGCCGCCGCCGGTCGCCCGGGCGATCGCGCGCTCGATGTTGTCCTTCGGCATGGAGTACGACCGCGCCTTCGCGATCGCCGCCGCCAGCGTGGCGTTCGCATCGGGATCCGGCCCGCCCTCCTTGGCCGCGACGATGATCGCGCGCGAGAGCTTCGTGAAGAGCTGGCCGCGGCGCTTGTCCTCGGCGCCCTTCTTGTGCTTGATCGTCGACCACTTCGAGTGTCCGCTCACGCCGCCGCCTCCTCTCTGCCGCCGACCATGTCCGCGAACCGGCCGTGCAGCCGCCGGTCGGTCGTGAGCTCCGGGTGAAACGCGGTCACGAGGACGTTGCCCTGGCGCGCGGCCACCGGCTTCCCGTCGTGCTCGGCCACGACCTCGACACTCTCGCCGAGCCGCTCGATCTGGGGCGCGCGGATGAAGACGCCGGGGATCGGCAGGTCTTCCCCGGCCAGGCGCAGCGGCGACTCGAAGCTCGCGGGCTGGCGGCCGTAGGCGTTCCTGCGCACGTCGATGTCGATCATGTCCAGGTAGCGCTGGTCGGGGCGGCCGTCCTCGGCGTGATGCGCGAGCACGATCATCCCCGCGCAGGTGCCCAGGAACGCGCCGCCGCGGGTGTGCAGGTCGCGGATGGGCGCCTCGAGGTCGTACGCGTCGATCAGCTTGGACATCGTCGAGGACTCGCCGCCCGGGATGACCAGGCCGTCGAGCCCCTCGAAGTCGCGCGGCAGCCGCACCTCGACCGCCTCGACGCCGACGTCGCGCAGCGCCGCGATGTGCTCGCGAAACGCCCCCTGGAGGGCGAGGACACCGACCCTACCAGCCACGCGTCTGCAGCAGGCCCTGCTCGCCGAGCTCCGAGATCTCGGTGCCGTGCATGGCGTCGCCGAGCCCGAACGAGACCTCGGCGACGATGCTCGCGTCGGCGAACTGGGTCGTCGCCCGCACGATGGCCGAGGCCATCGCGGCCGGGTCGGAGCTCTTGAAGATGCCGGAGCCGACGAAGAGGCCGTCGGCGCCGAGCTGCATCATCAGGGCCGCGTCGGCCGGGGTGGCGATGCCGCCCGCCGTGAAGGTCACGACCGGCAGGCGCCCGTGTGCGGCGCAGTACTCCACCAGCTCGTACGGGGCGCGGTGCTCCTTGGCGACCGAGTACAGCTCGTCGGCGTCCATGGTCTGGAGCCGCTTGATCTCGCCCAGGATCGCGCGCATGTGCCGGACCGCCTCGACCACGTTGCCGGTGCCGGCCTCGCCCTTCGAGCGGATCATCGCCGCGCCTTCGCTGATGCGCCGCAGCGCCTCGCCGAGGTTGGTGGCGCCGCACACGAACGGGATCGTGAACTTCCACTTGTTGATGTGGTTGGCCTCGTCGGCCGGCGTCAGCACCTCGGACTCGTCGATGTAGTCCACCTCGAGCGCCTCGAGCACCTGCGCCTCGGCGAAGTGGCCGATGCGGGCCTTGGCCATGACGGGGATCTTCACCGCATCCTGGATCTCGCGGACCTTGGCGGGATCGGCCATCCGGGCGACGCCGCCGTCGCGGCGGATATCGGCGGGGACGCGCTCGAGCGCCATGACGGCGCACGCGCCGGCGTCCTCGGCGATGCGGGCCTGTTCAGCGGTGGTGACGTCCATGATCACGCCGCCCTTGAGCATCTCGGCGAGCCCGCTCTTCACTCGCATGGTTCCGGTCTCGTTCACAGGCCTTCGTCCCCTTCTATGGCGAGAATCTCCCGCCGATAGTGTAGACGTCGGGCCTGATGCGGGGAGCTAGCCGCTGCCTCTGAGCCGCTCGAGCCCGTCAGGGTCGAGCACCCAGATCAGACGGTCGCGCACGTCGATCAGACCACCCTCGCGAAGCTCGTTCATGACCTTGGTGAGCGTCTCGCGGCTGGTGCCGATCATCTCCGCCAGCTGGACGTGGGTGAAGCGCTCGTCGATGCGGATGCCGGTGCGGGTGACGCGGCCGTAACGATCCATCAGCTGGAGCAGCTGGGCGGCGAGCCGGGCCGGCACGCCGCGGAACGCGAGGCTCTCGAGCTGGTCCTCCGTCGAGCGCAGCCGCTCGGAGAGCGAGCGCAGGAGGTTCAGCGCCATCTGTGGATGCTCGGCGGTCGCGCGCTCGAGGTCGGCCGTAGGAAGCACCCGCACGACGGCGTCGGTCATCGCCTCGGCGTAGGCGTCGTGGAGCGCCTCGCCCTCCGGCGACACGCGGCCGAACACCTCGCCCTCGTCGAGCATCGCCAGCGTGAGCTGGCGGCCGTCGTGGGCGCTGCGGTAGAGCCGCACCCGACCGCTCTGCACGATGTACATCGCATCGGCCCGGTCGAACGGCGAGTAGATCAGCTCGCCCTTGCCGAACCGGGCGGCCCCGAAGCGGCCTCCGAGGTCGGCCAGAACCCGTTCGGAGAGGCCCTCCAGGATCTCGCTATCGAACATGTGGTCTGCGGTCTGGCTCACGGATCCTCGCTCGTTCCTCTGCTACTACGAACGTCGAGGCGGACCGGTTCTTACCGACCTGCATCGGTAGCATGGACCCGCTCGATGGATCGAGCCAAATTTCGCCGGGGGTGTAGCTCAGCCGGTTAGAGCAGCGGACTCATAATCCGTTCGTCGCTGGTTCGAATCCAGCCGCCCCCATCACCTCGGATGACCGGCCGCTACGCGTCCCTCGTACGCCGCCGCGTTCGTCATGTCCGCGAACGCGATCACCGCGCACGGCGCGCCCAGCACGGCACACCGGCGCCGAGCCGCAACCAGACGGCCCGGGAGGTCGCCGCCCTCAGACCGCGGCCTGGGGGCGGCGCGCCGGACTGGTCTAGGCGCCCAGGCCGCCGAGCAGGCCGGACGAGTTGAACGGCGTGGCGCCCGCGGGGGCCTTCACGGTGAAGTCCTGGTTCCAGTCGCTGAACTTGATGTCGAGGTTCAGATCGATGCTCTTCAGGCCGCTGGCCTGGGTCTGGAGCGACGGCGGCAGATCCATCGCGAACTTGATGTTCTCCTCGGTCGGAAGGTGGGTCGAGCTGTCGAACGAGAGCGACCCGTGGGCCGTCTTGATCGCCCGCTGCACCAGAGCCATCTGCAGCTTGTCCTTTGCGGTGATGCCGTTCTGGCTGACCTTGGAGATGTCCGCGAAGACCTGCGCGATGTCGAGGTCGGCCGAGATCGTGTCCTGGCCGTTCGCGGTCGAGAGGCTCAGGTTCTCGAGCCACTTGCTGGGATCGGCACCCGCCGCCTTGAGCTCGTCCAGCCCCTTGCTTGTCGACGAGTTCGAGCCGGAGGAGCCGGCGCCGTTCGAGTTCAGCCCCTTGAGCGGCAGGGAGTGCCAGCCGGGGCCCATCAGGAGCGGCATCTTCACGTAGAGCGTCTTGCCGTCCGGGGAGAGCGCCTCGCCGCTGAACGATCCGCCCGTGTAGTTCAGGGCGAAGTCGACGTCGAACTTGCCCGTGCCGGACGTCGCCTTGCCGGCGTGGCCCTTCAGCTCGAGCGAGAGCGGGCCCTGGAGCATGGCGGCTCCCGCGCCGGCACCGGCGAGCTGCCCGCCGAGCTTGATCCCGAGCTTCGCGTCGAAGCCCGCAGACGTGGCGTTCTTGGTCGCGTCCGAGGCGGCCTTGAGGACGCTCGCGGCGGTCGCCGTCGAGACCGACGAGGAGCCTCCCGAAGAGCCGCCGGATCCCGAGCCGGAGCCGGAGCCGCAGCCGGCGACCAGCGCCGCGACGGCGAGGAGGGGGACGAGGGCGCGTTTCATGGCAAAGGGTTCCTTTCGCGGACCGATCCGCATACCGGCAGGGAGAAGAGCGGCGCCGAGGGTCCGCGCCGCCTGGAGGACTCGTTCGGTACCCGGGCGCGTGCTTCGCCCGGGGGAGAACTCCCAATATAGCCGCAACATACCGGCGCCCGCGACCCCGAATTGGGCGGTTGTGAGCTCGGGACCGTTCGCACGCGCCGGCCGCTCGCGATACCGTGGAGTCGTGTCGCTCCGCCGGCTCCGCTACCAGCTTCAGTGCGCCCGCTCCGGACACGATGTGCGGCCCTACATGGTCGACGGGTCGCACGTGGCACAGCGATGCCTGCGCTGCGGCGCGATCGTCGACGACGGGTCCGCGACCGCCGGGGAGGCCGCGCCGGACGACGTTCCCGTGCGCCGCATCGAACCGCAGCCGTCGCAGCTTCCGCCGGCGCCGGTCGGGCGCCACAAAGCGGCCGAGACCGAGCCGGGGACACTCGAGCCGGCCGATGACGCCGCGCTCGTGTCCGGGAACGGCGCCGACCCGGATGAGGAGTCCACCCTCGCCGCCCTCTCGGCCCTGCGCGAGCTGGGCGAGCTGCATGCGGCGGGCGTCCTCACGGACGGCGAGTTCGCCCGCAAGAAGGCCGAGCTCCTGCGCCGCGTCTAGACGAGGCCGCCCGGCTAGCTCTTCGCGGCCGAGCGCCGCTGCTGCTCGGCCTCCAGCTGGCTCTCCGCGTCGTCCAGCGCGGCGGTGACGTCGCGAGAGGCGACGACGTAGCCCCACGGCTTGCCGCCGTCCTGGCGGATGAAGTGGCCCGTGTTCGCATAGAAGACGAACCGCAAGCCAAGCGCCTCAGCGGTCGTCTCGATGCGCTGGACGCGTTCCTCATCGGTTTCTCTGTCTGCCACGCTGTGACCCGCGACCAGCCTAGCGGATCACGGGTTGCCGCGAGCGGCCGCCTGCGCCCGTTGCCACAGCTCGGCCGCCGCCGCCCGCACGGCCGCGTCGCCTCCGGCCCTCCGCAGCAGCTCGTCGCTTGCGATCCGCACCTGCACGGGCGCGCGCCCGGCGTCGTCGCGCAGGTCGCGGTACATGCCGCCCGCGAGGCTTGCCGCGGTGCCCCTGTGCGCGGACACGGCGACGGTCTCCCACCTCTGCCCGTGGGGATAGCGCACCTGCACGTAGAACGCCCTGTCGATTGTCCGGACTCCCCGGCATATGACCCTTGCGCGGCCGACCGCGGACACACTACTCCTCTGCGGGGTGGTGCCTTCAAGCACCGCACGCTCGCCGTTCGTCAAAACAGGCCCATATTCCGACGAAGAATGACATACGGGCCTACCCAGTATGTAAGCTACGGCAGATGGCCAGCGGCGGGATCAGATTCCCGGGGCCGGATCGACGTCGGCACTTCCGGGTCGAGGGCGAGTGGGACGTTCGCATCGCGGCCGTCGAGCAGACGGGCGCGGTCACCGAGTTCAACGCCCGGGCGCTGAACATCTCGATGGGCGGCGTGCTGCTCGAGACCGCCGTCCAGGCGAACCTGTGGGTCGAAAAGACGATGTCGATCACCTTCCCCAACTCCGGGACGCCGGTGCCGGCGGTCGTGCGCCGCTTTCTCGACTACGGCGACGAGGGCCGCACGACCACCCGCTGGGGCGTCGAGTTCGCCGAGCTCGGACTCGAGGTGAAGGCGACGTGGACGCGGTTTCTCTTCTCGGAGGCGCGCCGGCTCGGCCAGGAGGCGGCCCACCGCGAGTTCCTCGCCCGCCGGCCCATGTGAGCTCCCGCATGGAGGAGGCGGATTCCTGCGCCACGCTCCCCCGAACAGGGGGTTGCGCAACGCCCCATCCGGGCGATCACTACCGTGATGAGCGAGAACCAGCGCGCCTTCTTCCGCATCGACGCAGTCGTGCCTGTCGTCGTGCACCGCCTGGACCGCGACGGGAACGCCTGGGACGAGTTCTCCGGCGAGACCGTCGACCTGTCCGCGGGCGGCCTGCTGCTCTCGGCCGGCGAGTACGTGCCGACCGGCCACCCGATCGAGGTGGTCCTCTCCTCCACCCTGCCGCCGCTCGAGCTCCGCAGCCGGGCGCGGATCGTGCGCAGCTGGCGCACCGCGTCGGGCGAGTGGCTCTCCGGCGTGTGCTTCGAGCGGCTCGGCTCGCAGGCCGAGCGCGACCTCGTCAAGTTCTGCTTCATGAAGGAGCGGGAGATGGCCGAGCGGGTGAGCAACGTCCGCATCGAGATCGCCATCCCCACCCGGCTCGAGCGCAACGACCGCTCGGTGCACCGCGCCTCGACGATCAACATCTGCGCCGACGGCGCCCGCGTCACCGCCCCCTGGGACGCCGAGCGGGGCGAGGAGCTCACGGTGTGCTTCTCGGAGGACTGGTTCGGGCGCGAGCTCAGCATCCTGGCCCGGGTCGGCCGCCGCGACGAGCGCGGCTTCGACCTCGAGTTCTGCGAACCGACCCGTGCCGACAAGGCCGCGATCAACCAGCTGATCATGGCCGAGGAGCGTCGCCGCAGAGTCGCGTAGCTCGCGCCCGATCGTCCCGGCGAGGTCCGGCTACAGGATCCGCAGGACGATGATCACGATCACGATGATGATGATCAGTCCGACGATGCCGACGCCGGTGCCGAGCGCGAGGACGGGAAGAACAGCGGGGGTCATGGTTCACCTCCGTTCGTAAGCTCGCCGCGCGCGGAATTTCGGCGGCGGCCGCGTCCTCGGTGCCCTGCGGGCGGGGAAACGAAACCCGGGAGCGCGTCCCTACTCGTACTGGAGCGCGTGCAGGATGTCGAGCCGGGCCGCCCGCCTGGCGGGGAAGATCGCCGCGAACAGGCCGACCAGGATCGCCGACACGACGAATACCGCGACCGTGCCGCCGGGCACGGCGAACGGGATGCCGCCCTGAAGCGCACGGTCGAGGATCGCGGCGATGCCGATCCCGGCTGGGATCCCGAGCAGGGCGCCGAGCAGGGAGGTGATCACGGCCTCGTGGCGGATCATCCGCCGCGTCTGGCGACGGCTCATGCCGATCGCCCGCAGCATCCCGATCTCGCGGGTGCGCTCGAACACGGTCAGCACGAGGGTGTTCACGATGCCGAAGAGGCTCACGATCACCGAGATCGCCAGCAGGATGTAGAGCAGGTTGAGCTGGCTCTGGATCGCCCCCTCCTGCGAGCTCAGGAACTCGGCCTCGCTCTGCACCTGGGCGTCGGGGAAGCGGGCGGTCACGCGGTCGAGCGCGCGGGTGTTCGCGGCCGTCACTCCTCCCCGCGTCGCGATCAGCGTGAAGACGTTCTCGGGGTTCGTGTAGGCCGAGTCGAACGTCCGCGAGGAGATCGAGATGGTGCCCAGCGGGTTCTCCGACGCCGGCGGATCGTTGACCGCCGTCACTCGCAGCGCGAGCATCTTGCCCGTCGACGTCTCGAGGCGAAGCGGCGAGCCGACGGCCAGGTGGTGCGAGCGGGCGAAGCTCTTGTCGACGATCGCGCCCGCGGCGCCGAGGTGCGCCATGGCGGCGTCGGAGCCGGCCGTCCAGCGCAGGCGAAGGAGCTGCGAGAGGCCAGGATCGATCCCGGCCACCTGCACGGTGTGGCCGAAGATCCGGCCGTCGCCGGAGCGCTCGCCGGCGATCACCGTGGTGACGCCCGCCCGCTCCAGTGCCCCGGTGGCGGCGATGGACATCGGCGTGAACCCGTTCACCGACGTCATGACGTAGTTCCCGCGGAACTCCGACTCGACGGAGCCGACGATCGACTGCTTCAGCCCCTGGGCGAGGACGGCGACGGCCGTGACGAGCGCGAGGCCGATCATGAGCGCGGCCGCCGTCGACGAGGTGCGGGCGGGGTTCCGTACCGCATTCGCCCGCGCCAGCCGGCCCGCGGCGCCACCGACCCGGCTCGCCGGCCAGCCGAGCACCAGCGCGACCGGCCGGGCGATGCTCGGCGCCGCCATCGCCATCGCCACGAACAGGGCCAGGACGCCGATCGCGATCAGCAGGAGCCGTGGGCCCGTCGAGATGCCCGCGACGAAGGCACCCACGCAGATCAGCGCGATCGCGACGGCGGCGACGACCGCGGCGACGGCGGGTCCGAAGCGGGCGAGCCGCGATGGCGGCAGTATCGAGCCCTCGCGCACCGCGGCGATCGGCGGGACGCGCGTGGCTCGCACCGCCGGCAAGAGGCTCGCAAGCGCTGTGACGAGCGTGCCGACGAGCAGCGACACGACGATCGTCCGGGTCGCGAACACGAGGCCCGTCAACGGCAAGTCGGCGCCGAGCGCGTCGAACAGCGCCTCGAGCCCCTTGGCGAGCCCGAGGCCGACGCCGAGCCCGACCACCGACGCCACGAGGCCGGTCACAAGCCCCTCCAGGACGACGGTGAAGCGAACCTGGCGCGCGGTCGCCCCGAGCGTGCGCAGCGTCGCCAGCTCGCGGGCGCGCTGGGCAACCGTGATCGAGAGCGTGTTCGCGATGACGAACGCGCCGACGAAGAGGGCGATCCCGGCGAAGGCGAGCAGGAAGTCGCGGAAGGTGTCGAGCACGCCTTTCGAGTCGTCGAACGCCGCCTGCGCCTGCCGGCCGCCCGTGCGCACGCGGGTGTGCGGCGGCAGCACCGTGCGGATCTGGGCGAGCAGGGCGGCCGCCGCGACGCCGGGCCGGGCGGCGACATCGATCTGGTCGAGCTCGCTCCGCTCGCCGAAGAGCCGCTGCGCCGTGGGCAGGTCGAACACCGAGATCGTGCCTCCGGCGAGCGACGTCGAGCTGCCGAAGTCGACGACGCCGCTCACGTCGTAGCGGCGCTCCTGCGCGCCGTTTGCGATCACGCCGACGTGGCTGCCGACGCCGTAGTGCTCGGAGTCCGCCGTCTGCTGGTCGATCGCCACCTGGCCCGGCCCGTGCGGCCAGGAGCCCGCGACCAGGTGCAGGGCCGAGAAGTGGGCATAGGCGGGATCGATGCTCAGGCCGTACTCCGAGCCGCTCGCCCGGGAGACGACCTTCCCGTTCGTGCCGATGATTTCGGCCTGCCCGGCGGCCGCGCCGCCGGCGGACTGGACGTCTCCGAGGCCGCGGATCCGGCCGAGCGTCGACTGCGGGAACGAGTTCACGTCGCCCCCGCCGAACACGGCCTTGGCGGACACGACCGCGTCGGCCTTCGCGTAGGCGCCGCCGATGATGTCGTGGACGCCGGCGTTGACGGTGTCGGTGAGGATGAACGTCCCGCACACCATCCCCACGCCGAGGACGATCGCGAGCGAGGTGAGGGCGAGCCGGAGCTTGCGGGCGAGCAGACCCCGAAGCGTCACCCGGATCATCGCGCGGACCTCATCCTCCCGCTGCCATGCGCGGGAGAATATCCGCGTGGTCTAGAGCTGGCCCCGCACCCCCGCCTCGCGCTCGACGGCCGCCACCTGGTCGCCGAGATGGCTCTCGAGGGCGGTGCGGGCCTGCCCGCGGCGCATCAGCGGCAGCACGGTGCGGCGCTGGGAGTCCTCGACCATGAGCGCGAAGGCCAGGTAGAACGCCGCGGCCGCGAGCGGCAGGCCGATCCATCCGGACGCGCGCTCCCAGGCCGCGCCGCCGTGGATCTGGTAGACGCCGGTGAGCAGGAACCGGGCCGTCGCGAGCAGCGCAACGGCCGACAGGGCCGGCTTGCCGGCGACCGCCGCCGCGGCGAACGCGAGGACGACCGCGCTCATGCAAATGAGGAACACGCCCAGCATCGGGCTGCGCGGCGCGGTGTCGGTGAGGCTGATGACGCCGACGACCGCCCAGGTCATCCCGAACAGCCCGAGCGCCGTCGCGCCGCCGGAGTCACGCGCCCAGTAGGCCAGGATCGAAGCGATCAGCTCGAGGGGCGCGACGAAGACGATCATGATCGTGGCCAGCTGCGGCAGCTGCGACTCCGCCACCCAGCCGAGCTCGAACGACGTGAACAGGAACGAGCCGATCGCAAACGCGAAGAACCCGATGGGCAGCGGGCTGGCGAGAGGCCGCAGCATGATCCGCACCGGCGGATCGCGGCGGTCGCCGTTGCCCCGCCCGACCTGGGCGAGCTCGCTCACGATGTCTCCACGCGGGCCAAAGGGGGTGCATACCCGCCCTCGGGGTGCATACCCGCCCTCGTCGCTCGTAAACGGCCGCGGTCAGCGGAGCGCCTGGGCGAGCTCCACGATGATCCCCGCCGGCCCGCGGATGTAGCAGAGCCGGAAGATGTCCTGGTAGTTCTCGACGGTGCCGACGAGCTCGCCTCCGTGGCCCTGAAGCGCCGCGACGGACGCGTCGATGTCGTCGACCACAAACGCCAAATGGCGCAGGCCGATGGTGTTCGCCGGCAGCGGCTCGCCGCCGCCCTCGGCGGGCGGTGTGTGGAACTGGATCAGCTCGAGCCGGCCGTGCCCGTCCGGCGTCTTCACGAACGCGAACTCGTTCTGCACGCCGTCGAGCCCGACGATGCGGTCGACCCACTCCCCGTCGACCCGGCCCCGGCCGGCCTCCTCGAGGCCCAGCTCGGCGAAGAATGCGATCGCGGCGTCGAGGTCGTCGACGATGACGCCCACGTGATCCATCCGGTGGACTCCCACGGGCCGATCCTCACGCGGGCTCAGGAGTCGGGGCCGACCACGTCGCCGACGGCTTCGCCGAGCCGGCGCGCGAAGCTGTCCTCGGACTCGCCGGGCTCGCCCGCAGCCACCTCGACCGTCACGATCGAGTAGGGCGAGTAGGCCCGGGCGCTCCCCGGGATGCGAAACCACTGCCCGCCGGTGATCACCTGCCGGAGCTCCTCGAGCGCCTCGTCGGCCGTCTGGGTCGCCGGCAGCCGCCAGCGGTGCCGGTGGCCATCGCTGAACCGCACCGTCACGAACATCTCGGCCGCGCTGTCGTGGCTGGGCATCATCAGCGGCGGTGGTTCCCCGGCGCGTCCGACGGTGAAACACGACGCCGGAACGACCGAAGGTCGCCGGCTGGCAGGTGGGGGCCGGCGACCTTCGGAGAACTCTCCTAGCCTCCCCCCACTTCGTTGGAGAGAAGTTGGCCGGAGTGGCCTAGCCTCCTCCGCGCGAGTCCCCGAACTTCTGCCAGGCGTGCTCCGCGGCTTCGAGCGCCGTCATGTCGTGGCCGCGGTACTCACCCACGTTCTGGCCTTCCCCGGCCACCGGCGTCGTCGGCACCTCGTGGGGGGTCCACCGCATGATCCAGAGGGCGTCCTCCGGGTGGAGCCACTCCAGCGTGTACCCGTGCCGGTGAAAGTCGTCACGAATCACGCGGATCGCCGGCAGGTCGGCTTCCGGGACGTCGTCGAACTCGTGCTCGAAGGTCTCGCCTTCTCGCAGCTTTGGTTCGTCCGGTGACACCGCGTATCACTCTCCCCCGAGCATTCCGACTCGATCGGCTCAGATGGGAACTCCGCGGGTAGGACTCGAACCTACAACCCTCCGGTTAACAGCCGGATGCTCTGCCATTGAGCTACCGCGGATCGGGACGAACGAACAGACTAGTCGATCAGGAGCCTCAGCTCCGCGTTTTCGCCCGCGGCGGCGAGGCGCCGGAGCGTGCGCGTCTCGATCTGGCGCACCCGCTCACGGGTGACGCCGAACCTGCGCCCGACCTCCTCCAGCGTGTGCGGCTGCTCGCCGCCCAGGCCGTAGCGGAGCTCGAGGATGAGCCGCTCGCGATACGGCAGCTGGCCGATCAGGTCGGATATGTGGGCGTCGCGCTGGCGGGCGGCCATGTCGGAGCCGAGCCCGCGCTGGCGCTCGTCTTCGATCATCTCCCCCAGCTCGGTCGCGTCCTCGCCGACGGGCGAGGCGAGCGACACGGGCTCCTGGGAGACCCGCTTCAGCTCCTCCACCTTGGTGGCCTTGATACCCATCTCGTCCGCCAGTTCCTCGTGCGTGGGCAGGCGGTTGTGCTTCTGGGTGAGCTGCCGCTCGACGCGGGCCATGCGGTTGATCGTGTCGACGACCTGCGCCGGGACGCGGATCGTACGGCCCTGGTCGGCCAGCGCCCGTGTGACGGCCTGGCGGATCCACCACGTGGCGTACGTCGAGAACCGGTGCCCGAGCCGCCAGTCGTAGCGCTCGACGGCCTTCATCAGGCCGACGTTGCCCTCCTGGATCAGATCGAGAAAGGACAGTCCACGCCCGGAGTAGCGGCGGGCGATGGAGACGACGAGCCGCAGGTTGGACTCGATCAGGCGCCTGCGGGCGCGCATGTCGCCGCGCTCGAGCGCCTTGGCCAGCGAGACCTCCTCGGCAGCGGTCAGGAGCGGCACCTGCGAGATCTCGCGCAGGTACATCCCGACCGTGTCCTCGGTCAGGCCGGGGGCGGCGTCGGGCTCGAGGTCGAGCTCGTCGTGCGAATCGAAACCCGCCGGGTCTCCCTGCGGGTCGGGGGCGTTTTGGGACATTGCTGCGGGGCCTACTATCGGTCTGGCGCTTGCGCGCGAATGGCGTCCAGCCTCGCCAGCACCGATAACCGCAGTTCCTCCAAACCCTGCAGCTCCCGTTGCCGACTCAAGTTCAAGTCGGCGTTTTCGCGCATCGCCTTTAGCCCGTCTTCGGCTCGGTACAGATGCAGCTTCCAATACAGCTCCTCCAGTGCCCACTCGGAGGCAGCCTCACGGGCAGCGAGTGCGTTCAGCTCTCCAATCAGCGGTGCCCACCGTGCGGATGCCTCCGAAATGTCCTCACCCGCCAGCATGCGGCGGATGTGCGTCGCGGCCTCCCAGTGCGACGCATCGGAGAAGTGTACGTGTTCCAGGTCGCCAAGTAAAACCCGACCGCGCTCCGGCAGCGCCAGGCACATCGCCAGAAACAGGCGCTCGTCCCGCTCCCTGGGCGACCTCCTGACCCGCTGCGGAGCCGGCGCCGAGACCGCCTGTCCTTCGGCCTGGCGGCGCGTCAGGCCGGCCGCGAGGTCGGGCGTCAGGCCGAGCCGGCCCGACACCAGCCGCACTTGCTCGTCGCGCTCGACCGACGGCGGTGCCGAGCCGAGCACGGTCGCCGCCCGGCGGTAGATCTGGTCGCGCGAGCCGCCGGCGGCGAGGACACGGCCGATCCGGAAGCCGAGGACGCCGCAGGAGCGCGCGAGCGCCGTCCTGAAGGCGTCGGGGTCGGAGATGGCCACGTCGGCGGGGTCGCGCCCGTCCGGCAGCGTCACGACGCGCACCTCCATGCCGGTCGACTCGGCCATCTGCATGCCGCGCAGCGCCGCCCCCTCGCCCGCGGCGTCGGCGTCGAAGGCCAGGTAGAGCGTGCCGCTGCCGCAGACCCGGGCCAACTCGCGCACCTGGTGATCGGTGAGCGCCGTGCCCATCGAGGCGACCGCCTCGGGCATCCCGGCCTGGTGCAGGGCGAGGACGTCGGTGTAGCCCTCGACGACGATCGCCCGGCTCTGCGTCGTGATCGTCTGCCGGGCGTGGTCGAGCCCGTAGACCGTCTCGGACTTGTGGAACATGACACCCTCCGGCGAGTTCAGGTACTTGGGCGGCTCGCCGCCGGGCATCTGGCGGGCGCCGAAGCCGCGCACGCGCCCGCGGGCGTCGGCCAGGGGGAACATCAGCCGGCCGCGGAAGCGGTCGACCGGGCCGCGGCGGCCGCGGCTCGAGAGGCCCGCCCGCTCGAGCTCTGCCGGTGTGAAGCCTTTCGCCAGGGCGGCGGCGCACACCCGATCCCAGGCCGTGGGCGAGAACCCGAGCCGGAACGACCGGGCCGTCTCCTCGGTCAGGCCGCGCTCCCCCAGATAGCTGCGGGCGGCGGCCGCCTGGCCGGACTCCCACAGGTAGCGGGTGTAGAAGCCGGCCGCGTCCTCGAGCAGCGCGAGCAGCCGGCGCTGCTCGCCGCGCCGCTTCTCCGCTTCGGGCGACGTCTCGTCGTAGGCGATCTCGACGCCGAAGCGGTCTCCCAGCCACTCGACCGCGCCGACGAAGTCGAGGTTCTCGGTGTCCTGGACGAACCGGATCGCGTCCCCCGCTTTCTTGCAGCCGAAGCAGAAGTACAGCTTGTCGACGGGGTCGACCGAGAACGACGGCGTGCGCTCGTCGTGGAACGGGCAGCGGCCGGTGTAGCGCGCGCCGACCTTTCGCAGCGGGGTGCGGCCGTTGATGAGCTCGACCATGTCGACCGCCGCCTTCACGTTCTCGAGCGACTGCTCGCTGATGCGGCTCACGCCGGCGAGCGCCCCGCCGCCGCGAGCTCGGCGTGCGCCCGCAGCGCATAGCCGTCGGTCATCCCGGCCACCCAGTCGGTCGCCGACTGCGCGTCGCCGACCGCCAGGTGGTGGGCGAAGAGCTCCTCGACCACCGCCGCGGCGCGGGCGCTGTCGGCCCGGGCCTGCGGCCCCAGGTAGACGTGCTCGAACATGTAGGAGCGCAGCCCCAGGAGGGCCGCCTCGCACGGCGGCGACTGGCGGATGTCGCCGGCCTGCGCCGAGGTCTCGACCAGATCGTGGACAAGCGCATCGATGCGCTCCGAGGAGGTGCGCCCGAGCAGCGCGATGGGCTCGCCGGGCAGGTCGGCGTCATCGAGGATGTCCGCGCGGGCCGCGTCGTCGATGTCGTGGTTCACGTAGCCGAACCGGTCGACCAGTCGCACGATGCGGCCCTCGAGGCTCGCCGGGGCGCCCGGCCCGGTGTGATTCAGGATGCCGTCGCGCACCTCGGCGGTCAGGTTCAGGCCGGCGCCGCCGTGCTCGAGCACGTCGACCATCCGCAGCGAGTGCTCGTTGTGCCGGAACCCCGACCCGAGCCGCTTCAGGCAGCGGTCGAGCGCCTCCTCACCGGTATGGCCGAAGGGCGGGTGGCCGAGGTCGTGGCCGAGCGCGATCGCCTCCGTCAGATCCTCATTCAGGCGCAGCGCGCGGGCGACGCCGCGGGAGATGCCGGCCACCTCGAGCGTATGCGTCATCCGGGTGCGGAAGTGGTCGCCCTGGGGGGCGATGAAGACCTGGGTCTTGCCCTTCAGGCGGCGGAACGACTTCGAGTGGACGATGCGGTCGCGATCGCGCTGGAAGGGCGTGCGCAGGGAGCACTCGTCCGGCTCCGGGCGCGCCCTTCCGGCGGTGTCGTAGGAGCGCACGGCGAGCTCGGAGAGCGAGACCTGCTCGATCTCGCGGATGCGCTCGCCGAAGGCGTCTGCGACGGGGCCGGAGGGGTGTGCCATCGGTATCCGAGTGTACCGATGGGGCTCGAGGCTACGATCGTGGGATGGGTGCCGACGGCGACCTCGCTGCGGGCGACTTCGGGAAGTGGCTCGAGGGCATGCGAGCCGCAATCCGCGGCGAGCGGGATGCCGGCGTCGACTGCGACGGATGCTCGGCCTGCTGCACCGCGGGCCAGTTCGTGCACATCGCGCCCGACGAGACCGAGACGCTGGCGCGGATCCCGCGCAGGCTGCTCTTCCCCGCCCCGCTCATGCCGGAGGGGCACGTCGTCATCCCCCATGACGGGCGCGGCCACTGCCCGCTGCTCGTCGGCGGCCTCTGCTCGATCTACGAGGACCGGCCGCGGACGTGCCGCACCTACGACTGCCGCGTGTTCGCGGCGACCGGCGTCGAGCCCGACGACGGCCTGATCGCCGAGCGCGCGGCCCGCTGGCGGTTCACGTACGCCTCCGACGCCGACCGGGCCGAGCACGCCGAGATGCGCACGACGGCGGTGGCGATCCGGGAGCGCACGGAGGGCGTGAACGCGACCGAGCGGGCCGTGCGCGCCCTCGAGGCGGCTAGATGATCACGGGGACGGTGCCGCCGTCGACGCTCCAGGCGGCCCCTGTCACGAACGACGCGCGCGGCGAGCACAGGAAGGCGATCACGTGGGCGATCTCGCCGCTCGTCGCCATCCTCCCCAGCGGCCGGCCCGCGCCGACGGCGTTCAGGACGTCGTCGCGGCTGCGGTCGGATCCGGCCGCCGTCTGGTCGGCGAGGCCGCCGGCGCCGGTCCATGCGGCTGTCAGGGTGGGGCCCGGGCAGACGGCGTTGCAGCGGATCCCCGCCGAGGCGTAGAGGTCGGCGACGAGCCTCGAGAGCGAAAGCACGGCCGCCTTCGTGACCGAGTAGTGCGGCATGCCGGCGCTGGGCCGCTTCCCCGACGTCGAGGCGACGTTCACGATCGCCGGCGCGCGCGACGCCTTCAGGGCCGGGAGGGCGGCGCGGATGCAGCGCACATAGCTCATCACGTTCAGCTCCCAGGACTGCTGCCAGTCGTCCTCGGTCAGCTCCTCGAACCCGGCGATCCGGGCGACGCCCACGTTGTTCACGAGCACGTCCAGGCCGCCCAGGGCATCGACGGCCGCGGCGACCGCCTGCTCGCCAGCGCCCGCGTCGGACAGATCCACGGCGATGGGCGTCGCGCCGATCGACTGCGCCCCCGCCTCGGGCTTGCGTGACGCGACGGCGACCCTGGCGCCCTCGGCGACGAGCAGGCGGGCGGTCTCGAGGCCGATGCCCTCGCTGCCGCCCGTGACGAGCGCCCGCAACCCCTCAAGCTCCATGTCCATGACGCCGGATCTTATGATCTCTTGCCGATGACGATGATCTTGCTCGCCCGACACGGCGAGACCGACTGGAACCGCCAGGGGCGCTGGCAGGGGCAGTCCGACCGACCGCTCGACGACGCCGGCCGTGACCAGGCGCGGCTGCTCGGCGCACATCTGGCCAGCGTCGGCATCGACCTGCTCTACTCGAGCGACCTCGCCAGGGCCCGCGAGACGGCGGCCGCCGTCGAGGCGGCGACCGGGCTCGAGGCCGCGATCGATCCCGCTCTGCGCGAGGTGGACGTCGGCGGGCTCGTCGGCTGCTCCAGGGAGGAGGTCGAGGCCCGCGACCCGGCCTGGTTCCGCATCTGGCGCGACGGCGGGGTCATGGGCTATCCCGACGGCGAGACCTACGTCGAGCTCCACCGCCGGTCGGTGGCGGCGTTCCAGCGCATCCTGGACGAGGCCGACGGGCGCACCGCGGCCGTCGTCTGCCACGGCGGCAACATCCGCGCGATCACGTCCGAGGTCGTCGGCCTCGGCGCCGACGACCGCTGGCGCATCTCGGCGGTCGCTAACTGCAGCATCACGGCGTTCGAGCGCAAGCGCGGCCGCGTCGCCCTGGTGACCTTCAACGAGACGGGACACCTCGTCTAGTCTTCCGCCAGATGGAGGACTACACGTCGAGGTACAAGGGCGAGGCGGTCGAGATCGCCCTCTTCGGGGGCGAGTATCAGGACGGCATCCTCACCGCCTACTGCCTGATCGAGGACGTCGCCCACGTCGAGCTCAACGGGCACATCCTCGTCCCGCTCCAGAACGTCGCCAGCCTGCACTGCACGAGCCGCTGTGACGCGCAGGACGACTGGCCGCCGCGCGGGCTCTTCGACGACGAGCGCGAAGACCGGGACGGCGACGACGATCCCGGCTAGCGCGTACGTGCCCGAGCCGCCGGCGAGAGGCGCCACCCTGACGGGACGTCGCCTCGGACCGTCGTCCCTCTCGTAACCGGGGCGGCTCGGGGGGGACAGCCCTCGGCTACGCCGAGCACTGTCCCCGCTGGGAGAGAGAGCTACCACCACAAATGCGAAAAGCCGCCCCGGAGGGACGGCTTTTCGCATTTATCCCGGCGGCGACCTACTCTCCCAGGCCTTCTCAAGCCAAGTACCATCGGCGCTGAGGGGCTTAACTTCTCTGTTCGGAATGGAAAGAGGTGTTTCCCCCTCGCTATGACCACCGGAAACTTGTCAGGGTCCAGCGCGGTCTCGCGCGACCCTCAAAACTCCATAGACGGTTCGTGGTGTTCTCGAAATCAAGTCCTCGGATGATTAGTACGGGTCTGCTGAACGCATTGCTGCGCTTGCACATCCCGCCTATCAACCTGGTCGTCTTCCAGGATCCTTACTCCCTCGAGGGGATGGGAGAGCTCATCTCGCGGTGGGCTTCCCGCTTAGATGCTTTCAGCGGTTATCCCGTCCAGACGTAGCTAACCAGCAATGCCCTTGGCAGGACAACTGATACACCAGAGGTCTGTTCAACCCGGTCCTCTCGTACTAGGGTCGACTCCGTTCAACTCTCCAACGCGCACAGCAGATAGGGACCGAACTGTCTCACGACGTTCTGAACCCAGCTCGCGTACCGCTTTAATGGGCGAACAGCCCAACCCTTGGGACCGACTTCAGCCCCAGGATGCGACGAGCCGACATCGAGGTGCCAAACCGCTTCGTCGATGTGGACTCTTGGAAGCGATAAGCCTGTTATCCCCGGAGTACCTTTTATCCGTTGAGCGACGGCAATTCCACTCTCTACCGCCGGATCACTAAGACCTACTTTCGTACCTGCTCGACTTGTGGGTCTCGCAGTCAAGCTCCCTTGTGCCTTTACACTCTTCGCACGATTTCCGACCGTGCTGAGGGAACCTTTGCGCGCCTCCGTTACATTTTAGGAGGCGACCGCCCCAGTCAAACTGCCCACCTGACACTGTTCCCCGTCCGGATCACGGATCGGGGTTAGAAGCCCAGAACACCAAGGGTGGTATCCCAAGGTTGGCTCCACGACGACTGGCGTCACCGCTTCACAGCCTCCCACCTATCCTGGACAAAATGTCCCAGACTCCAATATCAAGCTGCAGTAAAGGTTCACGGGGTCTTTCCGTCTAGCTGCGCGTAATCGGCATCTTCACCGATACTACAATTTCACCGAGTCCCTCGTTGAGACAGCGCCCAAGTCGTTACGCCATTCGTGCAGGTCGGAACTTACCCGACAAGGAATTTCGCTACCTTAGGACCGTTATAGTTACGGCCGCCGTTTACCGGGGCTTGGATTCGAAGCTTCGCCCGAA